>CAMEEX010000064.1 GCA_945915235.1 uncultured Clostridia bacterium
TAATATTGGGTTTTGTCCAAGTGCATGGGAGCTGATGTTTGAAGCTGTGGATAGCAGTTCTCTCGGGCTTACATGGGAACCGGCACATCAGCTTGAGCAGTTTATAGATGTCTATGAACAGCTTAGGGATTGGAGTACGAAGATTGTGCATGTTCATGGCAAAGATGGAAAAATTGATACTGAACATGTGAAAAAATATGGCGCATGGTTTGGTCAGCACTACTGTGATCATAGATTTCCGGGGCTGGGTGACTCAGACTGGACAAGAATTATGAGACAGTTAAGAGATGGCGGCTATAAAGGTGATATAGTTATAGAAGGTTTCCACGACCCGGTGTATCGTATGGAGCGGGAGATGGAGGGACAGTTGATTGCCTTGAATTATCTCAGAAAATGCAGAGAAAATATGTAATATATTAAAAAATATGCTTAATGAATTTCAATATGTATAATTACAAAAGGTGAAATTCATTAAGCATATTTTATTTTTGGTACTTAGATTTTTAGTGTATCGCCTTTTTGAGGTTAAGCGCCAGCTCATAAGGGATTTTCAGGTTGCCTTTTCCGATGCCGAGCTTGATGTCGGGCTTGTTGGCTCCGTGGAAATCGCTTCCGCCGGATATGAGAAGTCCGCACTCGCCTGCGATGCGCCTTACGGTCGTCTCGTCGCCGCTTCTGTAAGTGGAGTAGATGCCTTCAATTCCGTTCAAGCCATGGCGCTTTAGGTACTGGCAGAGCTTCGTAAGCTCGCTGTCGGACATCTTGTAGAGGATAGGGTGCGCGAGCACGGCAACGCCGCCTGCCTCGTGTATAAGCTCAACAGCCCTTGCCGGGTCAGGCATCTGCCTTGACACATAGAAAGGTTTGCCCTCGCCTAGATATCTGTCGAAAGCCTCGTTGTTGCTGGAAACGTAGCCCTTGTTGACCATATATCTTGCAAAATGAGCCCTTGTGAGTACGGTATCGTCTCCGAACATATCGCGCATTGTCTCAAGGGAAACCGGCATACCTGCTTCGTTCATCAGCTCGATAAGTTTGTCATTCCTTCCGTCGCGGTTGTCGCGGAAACCCGCAATCTCAGTCAGAAAATGTTCATTCGTGTAATCAATATAAAGACCTACAATGTGTATCTCCTTGTCCTTGATGTAGGTGCTGTTATATTTTGTGCTTATCTCAATTCCAGGGATAACCTCAATCCCTGCCTCGTTTCCGGCATTAATCGCTTCCTCAACCCCTGCAACCGTGTCATGGTCCGTGAGCGCGAACGCCTTAAGCCCGACCTTTTTAGCCTCAGCTACCAGCTCCGACGGTGTAAATGTTCCGTCCGATGCCGTAGAATGTACATGTAAATCTGTAAGTTCCATAAATGTAAGTCTCCTTTTTATGTTATAATAGTGTTTAAAGTTGTAAATGTCACCTGAATTATCGTCTGAATGTTCCGCTATCACACGGCAATACCGCCTGATTGTCTTATCTTCACATAGCGGCGGTAAAAAATATCCTATTTTCCGATTTATTAATTGCAAATTACCGCCTGTTTGACTTTTTCTTCTTGTAAGCGGTATATTTTCTCATATTCTATGCTTTTTCTTACTGTAACCTTCGGATTTTACCGCCTGAAATAAAATCTATCAACCATAAGCGGTAAATGGGTGTAATTTTTATTGCCTTGAACGCAATTAATACCGCCTTGTTACTCTCGGCGAGCGCATAGGCGGTAAGCCAGCCCGAAAAGGAGAACTGAAGCCAGTTGGGTTAGTAACCAACATTCAATAAAAATACACCTACAAAAAATACTGTCATTTTTCCACAGCGAAAATTCTGCAAAAAAATAGTATTATTCTTCCCTAATGTAAATTGTGCCGAAAAATATCATTTTTCCCAGTGTAAACTGCGTCAAAAAACATCATTCTGCCCCAGTGTAAACCGTGTCAAAACAGGCTCTAAATCCTTGGCGTGTATAAGGGGAGATGTCCATGTATATCGCGACTTTTGAGAGAAGCCTAGATGTTCTTAGGACTCTGTCAACTATCCAGCCAAATCCGGCATGGAAGCCGGATTAGAAGCAATGCATACAAGGAGGTATGCTTTGCTTCGGTGGCGGACGTTATCCATATATATGCCGGAGTCCTTAGAACATCTTGCTTTGAACAACTTAAGCCGATATGCATGGACATCTCCCCTTATACACTCACAGCGCAACCAACCTGTTTTGACACCCGCGCCACACAAAACACTTGTAATATAATACCACATTTTCCCCCGTTTTGAAATATAGTTCTTGAAAATTCCACATTTTACGTTATAATATATCCTAAGTATGCCATTTTGGGTGAAGCCGGGCAAAACGGCTTGGAAAGGATTTATAAAAATGATTAGTGCTAACAATGTAACATTACGAATCGGTAAGAAGGCTCTTTTTGAGGATGTAAATATTAAGTTTACACCGGGAAACTGCTACGGTCTTATTGGTGCCAATGGTGCAGGAAAATCTACATTCTTAAAGATTTTGTCCGGACAGCTTGAACCTTCAAAGGGTGACGTGACGATATCTCCGGGTGAGAGATTATCCTTCCTTGAGCAGGATCACTTCAAGTACGACGCATATAATGTGCTCGACACGGTTATCATGGGAAATGAGCGCCTTTACCAGATTATGAAGGAGAAGGAAGCCATCTATGCGAAGGAGGATTTCACCGAGGAGGACGGAATCAAGGCAAGTGAGCTCGAGGGCGAGTTCGCAACTATGAACGGTTGGGAGGCTGAGAGCGACGCAGCCACTCTTTTAAACGGACTCGGGATTGACACAGAGCTTCATTATAAGCAGATGAGCGAGTTAAACGGCAGTGAGAAGGTGAAGGTTCTCCTCGCCAAGGCTCTTTTCGGCAACCCTGATATCCTGCTTCTCGACGAGCCTACGAACCACCTTGACCTCGATGCGATAGCATGGCTTGAGGAGTTCTTAATCAACTTTGAGAATACGGTTATCGTGGTATCCCATGACCGTTATTTCCTTAACAAGGTATGTACGCAGATTGCAGATATAGATTACTCGAAGATACAGCTCTATGCAGGTAACTATGACTTCTGGTATGAGTCCAGCCAGCTCATGGTTAAGCAGATGAAGGAAGCCAACAAGAAGAAGGAAGAGAAGATTAAGGAGTTACAGGAGTTCATTCAGAGATTCTCCGCCAACGCTTCCAAGTCCAAGCAGGCCACTTCCCGTAAGAGAGCGCTCGAGAAGATTGAGCTTGACGATATCAGACCTTCCAGCAGAAAGTATCCTTACATCGATTTCCGCCCGGCAAGAGAGATTGGAAACGAGGTTCTCACCGTGACGAACCTTTCAAAGACTGTTGACGGAATTAAGGTTCTCGACAATGTGTCGTTTATCGTGGGAAGAGAGGACAAGATTGCGCTTGTAGGAAGCGATGAGCTTGCAAAGACAACACTCTTTAAGATACTTGCAGGTGAGCTTGAGCCTGACGAGGGAAGCTACAAGTGGGGCATAACCACGAGCACGGCTTACTTCCCGAAGGATAACACGAAGGATTTCGACTGCGATGACACGATTGTTGAGTGGCTTATGCAGTTCTCGCCTGAGAAGGACGTGACCTATGTAAGAGGCTTCCTCGGAAGAATGTTGTTTGCCGGAGATGACGGCGTAAAGAAGGTTAAGGTGTTATCAGGTGGTGAGAAGGTAAGAGTTATGCTCTCCAAGATGATGATTATGGGTGCAAACGTGCTCCTGCTTGACCAGCCGACCAACCACCTTGACATGGAGTCGATTACGGCGCTCAACAACGGACTTATCAAGTTTCCGGGTGCCATGATTTTTGCTTCACATGACCACCAGTTCGTGCAGACTACTGCGAACCGTATTATGGAGTTTGTCGGCGGTAAGATGATCGACAAGATTACAACCTACGATGAGTACCTTGAGAGCGATGAGATGGCTCGTAAGAGACAGGGCTTTGTAGCACTCACCGAGGAGCAGCTTGAGGAGAACGATGCAGCCGACGCAGAGTAACTACTTATTGGCGGCAGTACCGCAAAATGCTTGCAGCATGCAGGGGGATAAACATGAATGACTTGAATTTGACAGATAAGGTAATGAACTCGATGATAGAGTATAACCGTGGCGACGCGAGAAGGATACAGCATGCAGTTAAGGTGTATGAGTTTGCGGCGCTCATGGGACGCATGGAGGGGATATCGCCAAAGGAGCAGCAGGTGCTCGAGATAGCAGCAGTGCTTCACGATATCGGTATCCATATATGCGAGCAGAAGTACGGCAACTGTGACGGGCGCAATCAGGAGATTGAGGGTCCGGGCGTGGCGAAGGCTATACTTGAGAACATAATGGGCTCTGACGCCGACGAGGCGTTTGTCGGCAGAGTGTGTTACCTGATTGGACATCATCACACCTACACAGGTGTCACGGGCATGGATTACCAGCTTCTAATAGAAGCCGATTTCCTTGTAAATGCGCTCGAGGAAGGACTTCCGGAGGAAAATATAAGAAATGTGAGGGCGCAGATATTTAAGTCTGAGTCGGGAAAGAAGCTTCTTGACGAGATGTTTGCGCTCTGACGGATATAAAGATTTCTAATTTTCATTTATTGAAAAAAATATAAGCCGGCATATACCGTGAAAACAACTTTACACAAAGTGTTTCCGCGATATATGCAGGCTTTTTTGAGTTATTTTCCCTTATGAGTCCTTAGGCTTTTTATGAGTTCTTTGGTTTGCTTTGAGGCATCTTGCTTTTTTCAGCCCTTTGACTTGTTAAGCTCTCTCACGATATCCTCCATTCGTTTCTTGTCGAGCCTGTAGTACTGCATGGAGATAAGTGATATTACCCAGCCTATTATAGGTGTGACGCAGTAGAAGAATATGGTGCTCCACAGAATAAGCGGGGTCATCGCATCGCCGACCTGCGGGAAAGCGTTCCCGAAGCCGATAATGCTCAACATTATACCGACGAAGGCTGTTCCGAGTGAGGAGACGAAGTTGTCGACAAACGAGAAGAGGGCGCCCATAAGCCCCGGGACGAAACGCCCGCTTCTGTACAGTTCGTAGTCGGTGCAGTCGGCAATCATTGGAATGACCATGTTGTTGGTGATGGATTTGCAGCCGTTAAGGATAGCGAACACGGTAAAAAACAGTATGGTTATGAGGTTTATGTGCTTTAGCGATACGGTGCTTATGCTATCGGACAGCAAAAGCAGTCCTATCACAGTCTGAAAGATGATGGAAGCCCATGTAAACCAGATGAGTACCTTGCGCTGTCCGAAATGTCTTGCGAGCGATATGCCGAACACCACGATGAGCAGTGACGGCACGGCTGTTATTATACCGATAAGTCCGTATATCGAATAGTTGTTCATTATAATACCATACATCATAACCGTGACGGCGGCATGCGAGTACACGACGGAGGCGAATTTGTCCGTCGAGGCTGCGATGACGAGCATCTGTATCGGTCTGTTGTGGCGCAGGACATCGAGATAGGCATGTATTGTCACGGAATTTTCGCGTTCCGGACCATGCGGAAGAACAAAATTCTCGTCCTTGTCCTTACTCCATATTCCGATTATGGCAAGCATTGTGCACAGCATGGAGAGCACGACGGTCACGATTATAAATTCCGCGAACAGCTTGGGGTTGTTGAAGGAGCCGTAGTGCGGAATGAGGTGCGCTGACACATACAGTGCGACACCACCGTAGGCAGCGCTTATGAAGGTCGAGTCAAAAAATGTGCATATCGGGCGCTGTTTAGGGTCGTTGGTTATTATCGACTGTGCCGACTTGGTGACGGCGGTCTGGAAGGTGAACGCGACGATAAACAGACCGTAAACCAGTATGAAATATGGTATTCTGAAAAATACGGGCATATGGTGGGTGGTAAAATATAACAGTATGCAGCTTGCCGCAAGCAGTGTGTTTCCTATCAGCATGAAGGGACGGAACTTCCCGAAGCGTCCGTGTGTCTTATCTATTATATAGCCCACGATGGGGTCGGTAATTCCGTTGAACACACGCATGACCGTGAGAAGCATTGAAATCATGACCACGGATATTCCGGCAATTCCGTTTGCATAGTATGAGACATAAGCCATCATGGCGAGGTAGAGGTTCGTCGCGCAGGTGTTGAGCGAGAAAAAGCCTATCTGCCAGATGTGAGCCCTCTTGTAGGCGGGTTCTGTCTCATGTATATCGTTAGAGGCTGTGGTTGTGTTCATTATCAATAAGTACTCCATTTGAAAAATTGTAGTCCGCGGGTCGGAAAGCGCCCGTTTGGGGCAAAAACTTTTAAGTCCCGCCTCTCTCATTATAATAATATATCCGGGTAAAAACAATAGTGTGATTTCCTCGGGTGTAAATCCCTAAAATGAAATTATCGTTTTGCCGTGAACATCATTGCATAATTTTTATTAATTTGATAAACTGTATATAGTTTGTATAATCTGATAAAAGGAAATTGAGAAAATGAATTTACTTACAATCAAGGACATGTGCAAGGCGTACACGGACAGGACGCTCTTCGACCATGTGGATTTTTCAATAAATGAGAATGAGAAAATCGGTGTGATAGGAATAAACGGAACGGGCAAGTCCACCCTGTTAAAGATTGTCGCGGGACTTGATACGCCCGATGAGGGAAGCGTTGTGAAGGGAAATAATGTTCACATAAGATACCTTCCGCAGAACCCTGAATTTACGCCGGGAAGCACGATATATGAGTATGTCATAAAGGCGAACACCACCCACGAGAATGAGTGGACGATAGAGGGAGATGCCAAGACCATTCTCGGAAAGCTCGGCTTTACGGAGTTTGACACGGTTGTCGATAAGCTGTCGGGCGGCGAGAGAAAGAGAGTCGCGCTCGCGGGGGCGCTGCTTGCGAAGGCGGACATTCTGATACTTGACGAGCCGACCAACCACCTTGACAGATGGATGACACAGTGGCTTGAGAATTATCTCAAGGCTTACAGGGGAGCGCTTGTCATGGTGACACATGACAGATATTTTCTCGACAGAGTCAACAACAGAATACTCGAGATTGACCGTGGGAAGGTATACAGCTATCAGACGAACTATGAGGGCTTTCTTGAACTCAAGTCCCAGAGGGAGGCGATGGCTGACTCGACCGAGCAGAAGAGACAGAACATAATGAGGCGTGAGCTCGAGTGGATAAAGAGGGGCGCGAAGGCGCGTTCCACCAAGCAGCAGGCGCGGATTGACCGCTTTAACGACATGAAGGAGGCGTCGGCGCAGGCGGCGGCAGCCAGAAGAACCGAGTCGGCGCAGCTCTCTAGCGTGTACACGCGCATGGGTAAAAAGACGATAGAGCTTAAGAATATAAGTAAGTCCTTCGGGGGCAGAATGCTTATAAATGATTTTTCATATATCTTTCTTCGCGAGGAGTCGGTGGCTTTTGTCGGAAAGAACGGCTGCGGCAAGTCGACGCTCATGAAGATTATCACGGGGGCGGAGAAGCCTGACACGGGAGAGGTGGAGACAGGCGATACCATACGCATAGGGTATTTTGCACAGGAGAACGGCGAACTTGACCCGGATCAGAGGGTTATCGACTGCATCAAGGACGTGGCAGAGTATGTCCAGACACCGGAGGGAAGCGTGTCCGCGTCACTTATGCTAGAGCGCTTCCTGTTTGACTCCACGCTCCAGTATTCACTGATAGGCAAGCTCTCAGGCGGTGAGAAGAGGCGTCTGTACCTTATCAAGGTACTTATGTCCGCACCGAATGTGCTGATACTCGACGAGCCGACGAATGACCTTGACATTCAGACGCTCTCGATTCTCGAGGATTATCTGGAGAGCTTTGCGGGAATATCCATAATCGTGAGCCATGACAGATATTTTCTTGACAGGGCAGCGGACAGGATATTTGTGTTTGATGACTGCGGAAACATAACCGAGGAGGTGCACCGCGATGCCGATGAGATACTCGGCAATATGGCGGTACAGGCATCGGGGTCGGGTCAGGGCGCGGCTGAGAAAACGGCTGATAAGGGTACTAAGGCGACCTGGAACAAGGGCGAGCGCGCACTGAAGTTCTCGTACATGGAGCAGAAGGAGTATGACACCATAGAGGACGACATAGCAGCCCTCGAGGAGAAGATAGAGAAGCTCGACGCGGACATGGCGGCTTTTGCCACGGATTTCGTGAAACTTAATGAGATCGGCAGGGAAAAGGAAGCCACGCAGAGCAAACTTGATGAAAAGTATGCAAGATGGGAGTATCTGACTGAGCTTGCAGAGAAGATAGAGGCATCGAAAAAATAATTGGAAAGTTGTGTGAATATATGAAAATACCTGATAGGACATCAGTTACACTTAGAAAGGCTGCGGACATAATTCCGGGAGCTGAGAAAATTACAAATGGATGGCAGTTTGGTATTTTCAGCGATGACACGGTGTTGTCACTGACCATATTTGAGCGCTGTGAGCCGGACGGCGGCATGACAATAGAGATATCGCAGGAATTTAAGCGCGGGAGGATATTCTCCTTTGTGCTGGATTTTGGCGATGAGGAGACGGCGGCAGGACTTGACGGCGCATGCTATGCTGTCGGAGCAGGCAAGCATATGGATATATATGCGAAGGAATACTGCTATGCGGCTAAGGGGCAGGATGGGGACGGCTTTGGAAGAAACAGGGACGAGCTGTACAGTGTGCTAAGAAGCGGGCAGACAGACGTTGACGAAGCTGATGGCAGTGAAAAAGCTGCTTTTCAAGTGACACTTGACAATCCCCTTATTTATAAGCTCCATGTCAGAGGTTTTACGAAGCTTGCGACCGGAGTCGGAAAAACAGGCGGTGGAACCTTTGCGGCGCTGGCAGAAAAAGCGGCATATATACAGAGGCTGGGAATGAACATGGCGCTTCTTATGCCATGCTATGAGTTCCACGAGGTTCTGCCGACACATTCGGACAACAGGAGCCATTATGGCACCGGCTATGCAGGAACCGGCGCGGGAAAGGTCAATTACTGGGGGTACACGGACGGCTATTATTTTGCCCCTAAGAGCGCGTACTGTGCAGGGGACAACTGTGTGGAGGAATTTTCACAGATGGTGCGCGCATTTCATGCGCGCGGAATAGCGGTGCTGATGGAGTTCTGGTTTCCACTTGACATGGCACCGACGATGGCTGTGGAGATACTCAGGTATTGGCATATGAGACTTGGCGTGGATGGCTTCAGGATAATCGGGAGCGGCGGGCTGTTGTATGCAGTGAGAACGGATCTGTATCTTTCCGACTGTGTGCTGCTCGGCGATGATTTCGGCGGGGACAGCTTCCATGCGGGTACGGTTCAGGCTGTGAGCGATGAGAATAGGAGAATTATCAGGTACAACGACGGCTTCATGGAGGCGGGCAGGCATTTCTTAAGAGGTGACGAGGACAGTATCGGAGGCTTTGTCTACAGGGTGGCAAGGCACGAGGACGGACACCCGGTTGTGAATTTCATGGCCGACCAGAATTGTCTAAGCCTCATGGACATGGCAAGCTATGAGCGCAGGCACAATGAGTACAACGGCGAGAACAACATGGATGGCAGGCGTTATAATATAAGCTTTAACTGCGGCGTTGAGGGAAAGACGAAGCGGGAACTTGTGCTCAGGGAGCGAAAAAAGATGGTCAAAAATGCACTTGCCATGGTATTTCTGTCCGCTTCGGTGCCCATGCTCGTCGCAGGCGATGAGTTCGGAATGAGCCACGGGGGAAATAATAACCCGTACTGCCATGACAATGATATTAACTATATTGATTGGGAGTTGATTGAGAAAAATTCTGATTTGTATGAGTTTACGAGGAGCCTTATACTGTTCAGAAAAGAGCACCCGTGCATACGCCCCGAGCAGGATTTTTCCATGAATGACTACAAGATAAAGGGCATGCCGGATCTGTCCTGCCACAGCGAGAGGGCGTGGTTCCCGCTTATGGCTGAATACTCGCACAATATCGGGCTGCTCTACAGCGGCGCCTATGCGGGGGAGCGGGGGAACGTGTATGTTCTCTACAATATGCACACCGAGCCGCATGAGTTTGCCGTGATTGAGATGGCAGGAAAAAACTGGAGCTGCGCGTTAAGCTCGGACGAGACGGGCGTTATATACGATGCGGGCAGAAAGCGCATAAGACTTGCGGCGCGCACCATGGCGGTGTTCGTGTCGGAGACAAAGCAGCTTTAATAGATTGTTACCTGATTGCATATTTGAGTGCAAAACTCATATTTTAGTCCGCCCGTAAAGATAGGCCCGTCCGATCTTTCCGATATGCTTGAGCACACCCACATGAGTGAGAACATTGACTGCGGGTTGTGCGATGGTCAGATTGACATGGCACGCCTGGGCAAAATCTTTCACCGTGAAGGTGTCGGGGAGCTCATCGGGTATAAGCTTATTATAGTCAGATATATTCATAATGGTTTCACTCGCATAAAGAGCCGTAGGGATACGGTCGCTGCGGGTGGAGCCTTTTTTTCTGTCCTTACTGTAGCCGTTGAGAAATCTGTACTCCTCCAAATCTATGAGCATGAGCAGCAGATGGAAGTTCGGGTGTGTAAGATACGGTTTAATCTTGTATAGCTCGTAGAAAACGGACTGGAACACGCCCCTTTTTCGGGGATTTGCGGGCAGGGGTAATCTCTCCCGTCTGTCCGTCAATCCAGCGCAGATACTTGATGTGCGGTATGGGGTAGACTACAGTCACGGAGTATTCGGGCAGAAAGGCTTCGAGCTTGTTACGCAGCTTGTTAAACTGCCTTGTCTGGATTTCGTAGATGCCGTCAGGTGTGCGTATGTCAGCCACATACCGCCCGGTCTTTATCTCGTGGTATGAGGTGTCCGGCTCAAGATAATTCTTAAGGACTGAGTGAACGGTCTTTTCGCTGAGGGTTCCGATGCCGTTTTCGGCGTGTGCGGAGTGTATTACCGCGTCGCAGGCTGAGAGAAAACGGTCAGGGTCGTACTGGTTTATTGTAATCACCTCCGGGGGGAAATATAGCTACATATTAGCATGAAGCATGGAAACGCGGCAATAGAAATTACCTAATTTTTACAAACCCTACACCCTTTTGTGATAGTTAAAACCCAGCCCGTTATCTATACTTTGATTATAGAAACGGATTGGGTTTTTGTTATTGCAGTTAAGGAGGGATTGTTTATGCCGTCAACATATGCACATTACAGAATGGGAAGAGAAGTGGCAGGGGAGCTCACTGGGGAGGCGTGGCACACGCTCAGCATGTACCGCCAGCTATATCTTATCGGGCTTCACGGACCGGATATTTTATTTTATTATAAGCCGCTAAAATCGAATGCGATAAACGGAATCGGATATGGAATGCATTCCAGACCGGGGATTGAATTCTTTGAGCATGCGGTGAAGGTGATAGAAAATAAGGACAACAAAGCGCCGTATCTTGCGTATATGTACGGCGTGATGTGCCATTTTGCGCTCGATGTTTCCTGTCATGGCTACATTGACGAGAAGATAGAAAAGAGCGGTGTGACACACGCGGAGATAGAGGTTGAGTTTGACAGAATGCTCATGGAGACGGACGGACTTGACCCACTAAAACATTCGCTCACTGACCACATTGTACCGAGCATGAGAAATGCCAAGGTGATAAGCTGCTTTTACGAGGGAATAACGCCAGAGCAGGTTAAGGAAGCTCTCGAGGGTATGATATCGTACAACAAGCTTCTGCTTGCACCTTCAAAGTTTAAGAGAGCGGTTGTGAACGGAATATTGAAGGCGTCGGGAAATTACAAGGAAATGCATGGGCTTATGGTTAATTATAAGCCGAATCCGCTCTGCGAGGACAGCAACAGAAGGCTCATGGAGCTCTACAAAAAGGCTGAGAAGCTTGCGGTGCAGCTCATAAATGAGTACAGCGAGCTGGACGACTGGAACCCGATTTATAAGTATACATTCGGCTCTAAGCTGATAGATGAGAATATCAGCGGCATTTTACTTGGGGCAGACCGCAAAAGAGATGGCGGACTGTCGGATGTTTATGATATGACAAAAACGAATGACAATCATATTGTAAAGGGTGGTATGCCGGCATGAAGATGACTAGGGAGGAGAGAAACTGGGTTCTGTACGATGTGGGAAATTCAGCGTTTGTGCTGCTGGTTTCGACCATATTGCCGTTGTATTTTAATTATCTTGCAGGAAATGCAGGGCTGTCCGACACGGACTATCTTGCGTACTGGGGCTACGCGGCATCAATCGCCACAATCATTGTCGCGGTTATGGGACCGGTGGTCGGCACGATGGCGGACATGAAGGGCTTTAAGAAAATTCTTTTTACCGTGTCAATGATTGTTGGGGCGGGAGGTTGTATATCGCTTGGCTTTGCAAAGCAGTGGCTTATATTTCTCGGGATATTTATAATAGCTAAATCGGGTTTCGCGTCGAGTCTTATATTCTATGATGCGATGCTCACCGATGTGACCGAAGATGAGCGCATGGACGAGGTGTCATCACAGGGCTATGCATGGGGCTATATCGGAAGCTGCGTTCCCTTTATAGTATGCCTTGGGCTGGTTCTCGGAGCGGACAAAATCGGGCTGTCGATGGAGAGCGCGATGGCTATATCGTTTGCGATAGTCGCTGTGTGGTGGTTTGTGATGACGCTGCCGCTTTTAAAGACATATAGGCAGAGACACTATGTGGAGCGAAAGCCCCATGCTGTCAGGGACAGTTTTGCAAGAATAGGAAAAACGCTTGTAAATGCGCGCAAAGAGAAGAAGATATTTCTGTTCCTGATTGCCTTTTTCTTCTATATAGATGGTGTGTACACCATAATAGATATGGCTACGGCGTATGGCTCTGCGCTGGGGCTTGACTCAACGGGGCTGCTTCTGGCGCTTCTTGTGACACAGTTTGTGGCATTTCCGTCGGCAATTATATTCGGACGGCTTGCCAAGAGATTTAAGACGGAAAAGCTCATACTTGTCTGCATCAGCGCTTACCTGTTCATAGCTATATTTGCAATTTTCCTTGCGACACAGCTCCAGTTCTGGATACTCGCGGTGCTGGTAGGAATGTTTCAGGGCGGAGTTCAGGCGCTCTCGCGCTCGTATTTTGCAAAGATTATTCCGTCGGAGCAGGCGGGAGAATATTTCGGACTTATGGACATCTGCGGCAAGGGTGCGGCTTTTCTCGGAACGACGGTTGTCGGCGTGGTCACACAGGTTACCGGAAGCATGAGCAAGGGTGTCGGGATGATATCGGTGTTCTTCGTGTCGGGAATTGTATTTTTCAACATGGCTATGAAGGCTGAGAGCGCGGGCGCGGCAAAGCCTGCCACAAAAACTGACGGTGTCACCCGGAATAACAATGTGGGAGACAGCTACAAATATCCTATTGACATAGTGTGAATAAACAAATAAAATAATATTTCAGAGTGTGGGGTGTCAAAGCTATTTTGGCACCCTGCTTTATGTGAAAAAAGGGCTGTTATCGAATGTGTAAACGGCCCGTATTTTGTGGTTGCTCGAAATAAAAATATGGAAAGAGACAGGGAGACGGATTTGGAAAATAATAATATTGAGATAGGTTTAAATGAGCTCTCGAAGTATGTGTCCGACGGGTATGAACTCATCGACGTGAGGGACGAGCTCTCGTATGCATACGGAAACATAAGCGGCAGTGTGAACGTGCCGAAGGAGACTCTGCTTGAGAATGTGGGCGATTATGAGGGAAGAAAGCTTCTTTTGTACTGCAAGAGGGGCGAGGCGAGTCTTGAGGCGGCGGAGGAGCTGCGAGAGAGGGGCATCGACGCACTCAGCCTCAAGGGCGGATATATCGCATGGCTCATGGCTGACATTCAGAAGATGAGCGAGGAGCAGAGTGATGCCGATTTTGCGGCGGAGGTCGAGGAGAGCATAAGAAAGCGCTTCAAGAAAACAATCTGGTCGAAGTTTACCAAGGCGATAAACGAGTACGAGCTCGTGAAGGAGGGCGACTGCGTGGCAGTGTGTATCTCCGGCGGCAAGGACTCGATGCTCATGGCAAAGCTTTTTCAGGAGTTAAAGCGCCACAACAAGTTTCCGTTTGAGGTGAAGTTCCTCATAATGGACCCGGGCTACAGCCCCGAGAACATAAAACTCATCGAGAGCAATGCAAAGAGGCTGAATATTCCGGTGACGATATTTGAGTCGGACATATTTGAGTCGGTATTTAATGTGGAAAAATCGCCGTGTTACCTGTGCGCGCGCATGCGCCGCGGTCATCTCTACAGTAAGGCGAAGGAGCTGGGCTGCAACAAGATAGCACTCGGGCACCACTATGACGATGTCATAGAGACCATTCTCATGGGTATGCTCTACGGCGCGCAGATGCAGACCATGATGCCAAAGCTGCACAGCACGAATTTTGAGGGCATGGAGCTTATAAGACCGCTGTATCTTATAAGAGAGGACGATATCAAGGCATGGCGCGATGCGAACAATCTCAAGTTCATTCAGTGCGCCTGCAAATTCACGGATACCTGTTCGTCCTGTGCTGAGGACGGTCAGAGCAAGTCGAAGCGCCTTGAGGTCAAGAAACTCATCGCGGAGCTTAAAAAGACCAATCCGTTTGTCGAGGGAAATATATTTAAGAGTGTGGAGAATGTCAATCTGAGCACCATCGTCGCCTATAAGCAGAACGGTGTGAGACATCATTTTCTTGAAACATACGATGAAGAATAAGAAAGTTACAGTTTTGAGTAAGAGGGAATTGATCAAAAGATATACTGTAAGCTGTCCAAGGAGAGGCTTGATAGGGTGCTGTGTGGGGTAACAGGGGTGTCGCAACTAACGTATTGATAAAAATGATACATTATGATACACTGTAGATAGCTTTGAGTTTGACGGATAAGTGTGTTCGCTGTGGGGAAGGCAGGTAGCTGAATGGAGAGAGTGATTTCTATTGGAAAACAGGATTTTGCGTCATTGAGGGAGAACGGCTATTTCTATATAGACAAGACTAACTTCATCAGTGAATGGTGGGAGTCCGGCGATGATGTTACGCTTATCACGCGTCCGCGCAGATTTGGAAAGACGCTCAATGTGAGCATGCTTAACTGCTTTTTCTCAACGGATTATGCGGGCAGGGCAGATTTGTTCCGGGGATTGTCCATATGGGATTGCGAGAAATACAGGAATATTCAGGGTACATATCCGACGATAACCCTCAGTTTCGCAGGAGTGAAGGCGGATAACATTGACAGTGCCAAGACAGAGATTAAAACACAGATTGCAAGGCTGTACAGAAGCAGGGAGTTTTTGGCAGACTCAGGGGTCCTTAGCAGAGCCGAAGCGGAGGAATATGGTCAGATTACCAAAAATATGAGCGACGCGGACTGTGCCGTGAGCATTAATATCCTATGCGAGTATTTATATCGCTATTATGGCAGGAAGGTAATTGTGCTGCTTGATGAGTATGACACGCCGATGCAGGAGGCGTATATCGGAGGATACTGGGCGGAATTTACGTCGTTTATGAGGAGCCTGTTCAATTCAACCTTTAAGACAAACCAGTATCTTGAAAGGGCTCTGATGACGGGAATAACGAGGGTTTCCAAGGAATCGATTTTTTCTGATTTGAATAATCTGAGAGTCATAACGACATCGTCGGAGAAATATGCGGATTTTTTTGGATTTACACAGACAGAGGTTTTTGAAGCCTTGGATGAATATGGTATCTCCGGACAGAGAGATATCGTAAAAAAATGGTATGACGGCTTTAACTTTGGCTCTAAGAAGGGAATTTATAATCCATGGTCAATCATCAACTTTTTAAAGGAGAAGCAGATTCAGGCATACTGGGCGGCTACTAGCTCTAACAGTCTGATAAATACCTTGATACA
>CAMEEX010000065.1 GCA_945915235.1 uncultured Clostridia bacterium
TCGGAAAATGGGGTGAAGGCGTACTAAAAACGAAAAGGAGAAAAGTATCATGTATATGGTGGGCTCGGTTATTAAAAATGAGCGTGAGAAACACGGGATATCTCAGGAGGAGCTGTGCTTTGGCATATGTGCGGTGAGCACCTTGTCGAGGATAGAGCACAACGAACAGACACCTTCGATGGAGAAAGCGATGGCGCTGCTTGACAGATTGGGGCTGGAGGGCAGCAGCTATCTGTCGTTTGTCTCGGAGGATGAACACAAATTCTACAGAATAAGCCGTGACGCGGAGGAGCTGGTTGTACAGCGCAAATATGTGCAGGCGTATGAGTATGTGATGAAGCACGAGGACTGTATGAATAAGAATAAATTCAGGAAACAGTTCCTGTGCGGAATAAGAGCCGTAAAGGCGTGCTTTGAGGACAAGCAGTATGAAACAGCTATCGCGATGACCGAGGAAGCAATCAGGTACACCTGCCCGCATTTTGATAAATCAAAGAAAATAAGATATTTTTTGACTGATATGGAAGTTAATATCATTAACGTGATGGCTGTTTCATATTGGTGGAGCAAAAAGAATATCATAGCACTTAATCTTCTGCTTAATCTCACTGATGCTCTGCGCGAACAATATTCCACAATCGGAGTTGAAAGCTTCAGATACCCGATGATATTGTGTAATCTCGCAAAATGGCTCAACGAACAGCATCGCTTTGAGGAAGCGGACGAATATATAAGAATAGGCCGGGAGGCATGCATAAAGACCGGAAAGATCAGAATGCTCCCGTTCCTGTGCTGTTGCCGGGCGACGGTTCTTCAGAGCATGAACTGCGGTGAAGATGAGATAATCGGTGAGTATATAAGCGCCTATGTTATGTTCAAAAATATGGGGTTTGAGGACGATGCCATGAAACTGCGCTCCTATCTGCTTGAATTATATAACAGGGATCTTGAACGTATATGCGTGCCGAAAATCAGCAGTCCCACATGATTTCAAGAAAATTAAAAAAGATGATAGAATTAAAAATCATGTAACCTCCTTCGTATTAGTCTGTCTCATAATGCCCTGGCAGGTGGCAGTACAAAACATGTTCAGAAAACCGGAAGCTGTCTCATAAATCAGCTTCCATGCATCATAGTAAACTAATATAGGTAATACAAACATAGCATATTGCGGTAATTTTTTTTTCCGTGATATGCTATGTTATATAGAGCATGAAAATTATATGATTTTATTTTATGGACAATATTAATGGAAATCAGACCGAGAATATGGAGGGACAGAACAACAGTCAGAAGATTTCAAATGACTTGAATCTTGCACTTGATATCGGGTATGAACGGGCGGCGGGTGAGGGCGGTCTGTACACAGGCTATGATGCCGCGAAGAATACATGGGAGCTGATAGTAAAATATAACGGTGACATACGAAGCGTGGCAGAAAGGCTTGGCGGCAGCGCGGTTGTGCTCCTTGGAGGCTACGCGGTAGTGACACTGCCGCAGGAGTACGTTGAAGTCTTTGCGGGCTTTTCGGAGGTTGAGTATATCGAGAAGCCGCACAGACTTTTTTTCTCCGACAGGCAGGCGGTGGAGCGCTCCTGCATATATTATGCGTGGAATCCGCCGTACAATCTGAGCGGACGCGGGACACTGGTGGCTGTCATCGACAGCGGCATCGACTGGAAAAATCACGATTTTAGGAATGTTGACGGTACGACGAGAATAATTAAGCTTTGGGATCAGACGGTCACATCTGAAAAATCGGGATATGCACCGCCGCAAGGGTATAACATCGGCACGGAGTACAATTCGGACATGATAAATCAGGCTTTGTCAGGCGGGGCAGATGCGCTCATAGCATTAAATCTGTCGCGGGACTATTCGGGGCATGGGACATTTGTTGCAGGAACGGCGGCAGGGAACGGGCAGGGCTCGGAGCAGTACCGCGGAGTGGCGTATGAGAGCGGGCTTATCGTGGTGAAGCTCGGCGACAGTGAGCAGCGGCAGTTTCCGAGAACGACAAGACTTATGGAGGCGGTGAACTACTGCATAATGGAGGCGCAGAGGCTTGGCATGCCCGTGGCGGTCAATCTAAGCTTCGGCAACAATCAGGGCTCGCACGACGGCACGGATCTGCTCTCGTCATATCTTGATGCAGCGTCGAATGTCTGGAAAAATGTCATTGTATGCGGCAGTGGAAACGAGGCGGGAAACGGAACGCACGCCTCGGGGACGCTAAATGGCAGGCAGGCGCAGAGCGTGGAGCTTGCCGTCGGGGAGTTCGAGCCGGGCTTTAACATGCAGCTTTGGAAAAATTATTCGGACGAATTTGGTGTGGAGCTTGTCGCTCCGTCCGGTGAGCGAAGCGGCAATCTGAGAAACTATGGGGCACAGAGCCTCAGACTTGGGGACACGGACATATATCTGTATTATGGTCAACCGACGCCGTACAGCCGTTATCAACAGATATATTTTGAGCTTGTGCCGACCAGTGGATATGTCACGCCGGGGGTGTGGAGAATTGAGCTCACGCCAATAAGAATTGTGGACGGAAGATACGATATATGGCTTCCCGAGAGTGCCACTCTCAACGAGGATACACGCTTTTTCAGCCCGTCGGAGGAGACGACGCTCACGGTTCCGTCTGCGGCGGGCAAGGTGATAACCGTCGGCGCGTACAATTCAAGAACCGACGCCTACGCCGATTTTTCGGGGAGAGGCTACACGAGAATTAACGACAGCGTCAAGCCCGATATCGTGGCTCCGGGGGTGAACATTGTCTCTACGGCAGTGAACGGCGGATATACGGTAAGGAGCGGAACCTCGATGGCTGTTCCCTTTGTCAGCGGGAGCGCGGCGCTTCTCATGCAGTGGGGGATTGTAAACCGCAATGACCCGTATCTGTACGGTGAGAAGGTGAAGGCATATCTTATAAGGACTGCAAGACCTCTGCCCGGCGAGCCGGTGCCGTCAAGAAAAACGGGGTGGGGAGCGCTGTGTCTCAAAGGGCTGTTTACAAATTGACAGGGAAAGAAATTTGAAGGAACCTGTGACCAAAAGAAATATTTATCGAGTAGACAGGTGAAGAGGTTTTATCACAACGGGAGGAGGAATGAAGATGGAGGACAGTCGCATTGTTGAGCTCTATTGGGAGCGCTCGGAAGTGGCAATCACTGAAACTTCAAAAAAGTACGGAAAATACTGCTATGCCATCGCCTATAATATCCTTTCAAATGCAGAGGACGCGGACGAAAGTGTGAATGATACCTACTTTGATGCGTGGAATAGTATGCCTCCGCACCGACCATCTATTCTGTCTACATTCCTTGGCAAGATTACACGCAGAATATCCATTGATAAGTGGCGGGGACGCACCGCAGATAAACGCGGCGGCGGTGAAATAGTGCAGGCACTTGATGAACTAGCGGACTGTGTTCCGTCGGGACATAGCGTAGAACACGAAGCGGAAGCTGCGGAATTGAAAAAAATAATCAACGACTTTGTAATGAGCCTGCCGCTTATGGAACGACGGGTCTTTATCTGCCGTTATTGGTATCTTGACTCGATATCAGCTATTGCCGGGCAGTTTGGATTTTCACAGAGTAAAATAAAAATGATGCTGCACAGGCAGCGCAAGAAGCTGTTATCCGTTTTAGAAAGAGAGGCGTTTTTGTGATGACAAATGAGAACATTCTTGATGCCATCGGTGAAATCAATGAGGAAGCCGTGCGAGATGCAAAGGCTTATCAGGTCGCAGGTGTTCGCCATTTTCGGCATATTCGGGCGGCGTTAATCGCAGCTATGATTGCCGCACTTTTGATGGGAACAGTTGCGGCAGCAGCCACCTATGGTACTGATATTCAAGGCTGGTTTGCAGCACAATGGGAGGCGCTTACAGGGCAGCCCATGAGTAATAATCAGGCTGAAATAATTGACCATCTAAGTCAAAGCGTTGGTCTGAGCCAATCCGCGGAGGGCGTTACGGTCAGCGTGGACTCCGCGGCAGCTGGCGATGACTGCTTCTATCTGCTGCTGCGCGTATCAGGTATGGAATTATCTAAAAGGTGCGATTATGGATTTGAGGATTTTGAACTGGAAATTGAGCCGGATTTCAGTGCGGACGCTTCAGGTATCGGTGGAGACGGAATTACATATTTAGGGCTTGATAATGACAAAACGGCATTGATGTTATTAAAGCATGAATATGTGAGCACAAACAATGCAGAGCAGGATAACAGTTCTTTAGATATAACTCTGAGCTTGACGAACCTTGTCCGGAACAAAAATGCTAAAGTCGATAAGGTGTTGGCGGAGGGAGAATGGAATTTTACGTTTACTCTTGACCGCAGCAAATTCCTTCAAGTCGTAAAGCTGCCGGATACTAAAATGCAGGTTTATAATCTTTATACGCATGAAGCTGTGTCCATCACAATTACCGATATTGAATTAACCTGCACAAAACTTCGTTTTCAGTATGATTATCACAATGGAGAACTTGCGCCGATTAACGAAATAACAGCTATTTTGGAAAATGGAATAACTATTGATTGCAGCAGCGTGGGTGGCTATGTTCTCGACGATAATGTCACATTAGCCTGCTCATATCAATGGAGAATACCTATCGATATTGACGAGGTAGCTGCGATTCAAATTGGAAATATGCGAATAGATATTCCGTAAATAAGCGCGGTAGGGATTAAACTTCTGTTGTGGAAGTTTGAAATTAAAATGCAGAGATGTATACCTGTAAATAGTATATATCTCTGCATTATTTTGCATGATACCGCCTGACTATTCAAATTTAATATGGCGGCGGTAAAAAAATCCACAGTTTTTCATTTTTTAACGACATAGTACCGCTTAGTTGTTTTTAGGTCTAATAATTATGAGCGGTAATGACACTTATTTTTTCTTTTATTTAATAAAATTTTTACCGCCGCGTTTTAGGCAGCGAGCTTTTAGGCGGTAATGGTAAGCTTTTACAGGATTTGCAATTACGGGGGCTTGGTGTGTTGCGGGGGAAATATATGTATGGTATAATTTAAGGGAAATTGGAAAGAAAAATGGCTATACTTACCGCAGCAGAAAACAGTATATATTTTAATAAATAGGAGAAGAAAATGATACATTTAGAACCCGTAACCGACCTTAACTGGAGAGAAAGCTTATCTGTTTCAGAAGAACAAAAGCATTATGTGGCTAACTCAACGGTACTGCTTGCAAGGGCTTATGCATATAGGGAAAAAGGAAGCTATGCCTGCATAATATACAATGATGAAGAGCCGGTGGGTATGGCATTGTATTATGACTGTCCCAAATATCAGGCATACGATTTGAGTCAGTTATTTATAGATAAAAGATTTCAGGGAAATGGCTACGGAAAAATTGCCACGAAACTAATTCTTGAAAAAATGAAGGCAGAGGGGAAATATGATAAGGTTGTTCTCTGCTATATAGATGGCAATGATGCCGCTAAGGCAATGTATGAAAAGCTTGGGTTTAACAATACGGGTGAAGCCGACGGAGATGAGATTATGATGGAAAAGGTGCTGTAGGCTCCGTTTAATCAGCAAGGTCAAGCATAAAATCAAGGAGGTAATTAGAAAATGTTACTGCTGCAAATCATATTGTACTGCCTTTTATTTTTTCTGCTGGTAAAATGTGTGGTGAGAGACAACGGAATTAACTGCCTGTATTTTTACCCGAAGGAATACATAGAGGAGGCTCAAAAACGCGGAATTGCCGACAAAGCTGCCACGATGAAAAAGGGCAGATGCTTCATGGTGCCGTTCTGCATCATAATATTTGTCGTCTTGATTTTGATTATCTCTGTCTGGAACGGCGTAAAGGATTTCAAAACCGCATATATTCAGGCGTATCTGTTTCTTGTGGTGATGAACTGGGCTGACGGCATTTTGCTTGACAGGCTGTGGGTGGCTCACAGCAAAATATGGGTAATAAAGGGGATGGAAGGTGTACCTTATATTAAGTCGTGGAAGAATGTACTGATAAAAAGAAGTATGGCTACGGTGCTGTACCTGATTATTGCGCTTGTCGTGGCAGGTATTGTCGTGTTGATTGGTAAAATCTAAAATACAAAAGGCAAATAAAACTATCTCCGGGCAAATGCAAAAATAAGAGACATGAATTTTAAATGCAAGAAAAATTTTGTTTGACATTTTAAAAATCAGGAAATATAATAAGCAGATGAACGAGTAGCAGACTAGCGTAAATCCAGTTTTGCGGCTCGTTTTTTATTTATATAATGCCATTAAAAAGTGTGTAGCTTATCAGCGTAAGTCCAACTTATGGGATAGGAGCGCACTTTTTTTGTGCGGAAAAACAAAACAAGGAGGCAAAATCCTCTCCTCACCATAGGGTTGGGATTTTTCCTTCGGAAAAACTGGGAGGATTGTGAAATGTCAGAAAGTAACAAGATGAAGGAAATGCCGGTCAATAAGCTCATGGTGCAGATGGGGATACCGATGATTTTATCCATGGCATTGCAGGCAGTCTACAATATTGTGGACAGTGCCTTTGTCGGGAACATGAAGGAGGGAAGTGAGTCGGCATTAAATGCGCTGACACTGGTTTTTCCGGTTCAGATGCTTATGGTAGCGGTAGGAATCGGAACGGGTGTGGGAACAAATGCGTTTCTTGCGAGAATGCTTGGGCAGGGAGACAATAAGAAGGCTGCCAAGGTTGCAGGGAACAGTCTGTTTTTGGGAGTAATTATTTATGCGGCATGTCTGCTGTTCGGAATTTTTGGGGTAAAGGCATACATCACATCGCAGACAGTAGACCCGGAGGTTATTTCGATGGGAACAAGCTACCTTAGAATATGCTGTGTTATCTCTTTTGGAATTATATTCTTTTCGTTATTTGAAAAGCTGTTGCAGGCGACAGGGCGTTCACTCTATTCCACAATAGGTCAGGTGGCTGGCGCAGTGGCAAATATTATTCTTGACCCGATTATGATTTACGGCATCGGACCTGTACCCGAGATGGGAGTGGAGGGAGCCGCCTACGCTACCGTAATCGGACAGATTGTATCGGCGGTACTGTTATTTATTTTCCACATGAAATTAAATAAGGAATTTGAACATGGCGTGAAGTATATGAAACCGGACGGCGGAATCATCAGGGGGATATATTCAATCGGGCTTCCGGCAATCATTGCACAGGCACTTATGTCAATTATGGTCTATGTGATGAACCTGATTTTAAAATTCAGTCCGTCAGCGCAGACAGCGTATGGACTGTTCTATAAGGTGCAGCAGTTTGTACTGTTTTTGGCATTCGGACTGAGAGATGCAATCACACCAATCATAGCTTTTGCATACGGAATGGGGAGCAAAAAGCGAATAAAGGACGGAATTAAATATGGTATCATATACACTGCGGTATTGATGATTTTCGGCATTGTTATCACGGAGGTTTTCCCGGAAGCATTTGCGGCGCTGTTTAATGCAGGTCAGTCGAGAGAATATTTTATCGGAGCGATGAGAATTATCTCCATGAGCTTTATTTTTGCTGGCATAAATGTGGCATATCAGGGAATTTATCAGGCGCTCGAAGGAGGTATCCAGTCGCTTGTGATTTCGCTGCTCAGACAGCTTGTGCTTATACTGCCGCTGGCAGGAATTTTTTCAATCTTCGTCAGAAATGGTCAGGTGGGTGTTTCACTTATCTGGTGGGCATTTCCGATAACGGAGCTTGTAGCCTGTGTGGCTGGCTATGTATTTTTAAAGAGAATAAAAAAGAATGTAGTGAAAATTTTAGATTGAGGAGGAGCAGCGATAGAAATTATAGTGGAGTGTGCAGAGCTATAAGACATAGAGAAAAATATTTAGCTGGTTCATGAATTTTTTCTGTGTATACTGCTTTATAAGACTTTTGCGCTGAGGACAGGATTATAGAAAGGCACAGCAGTTTGCCATTAAGGGAATGTACTTTGACTGGGATATGGAGTTAAACCGCGCTACAAAAGCCTATGGAGCCTATGCAGATGGTGAATTTGTAGGGGTTCTGCTGGCTGATATGAAGGGCGAGCCAAAGAAGTACCATAGCTGTTGGTGCTCGGCCTATATAAGATTTTTTGACTGGCTTCGGCATCTTGCAGCGGGGGAGGGTGTCGTATCGGCTCTGCTGTCCGCGCTTGAGGCTGACGAGCAGGGCAAATTTCCCGGATATACAAAGATATGGCATGGTACATCAGTAAAAATTTAATACTTATATAGACTATGAAATGTTATGTACACTTCGTGAATAAGGAAGCAGACAAGAAACGGAGCGACTGGAAATTATCTGTCTGCTGGGCGTGGTTCATCGTGGAAAACAGAGAGCCAGCCGTTGGTCTTGTATTCAATGCGTCCAGTGTAAAAGACGTATTGTTACAGTTATTCAATAAGATTATTGGAGTGTAAAAATAGTATTGCTATTGTGCGGACATTTGCATATAATAAAGATAGATGGAAACGCTATGCACGAAAGGAGATGTTTTATATGGCTACAAAATCAGCAAATTTATATGCAAGGATTGAACCAGATGTCAAAGAAAAAGCAGAAAGTATCCTGTCTACACTTGGTATCCCTGCTTCCAGTGCTATCAATATGTTTTATAAACAGATTATCTTACAGAGAGGACTTCCGTTTGAAGTAAAAATACCATCTGCCAGACCTGTTGACATCAGCACATTATCAGAAGCAGAGTTCAATGAAGAATTGGAGAAAGGATATGCGGATATGCAGGCTGGACGGACAAAAAATGCGAAGAGAGTATTTGCTGACATTCGCAAGGATTATGGCTTATGATATATGAAGTAGAAGTATCCGAACAGGCTGACAGTGATTTGAGAGAGATTTTTGAATATATTGCTTTTGAATTACAATCGATGGAAAATGCAAGCGGACAGCTTGACCGTTTGGAAGAACAGATATTAAGTCTGGATACGATGCCGGAGCGTTATCGAAAATATGAAAAAGAACCGTGGAAAAGTCGTGGACTTCGTGTATTACCGGTAGATAATTATGTGGTACTTTATATTCCGGACAGCGATAAAAAGGTTGTAACAATACTTAGAGTAATGTATGCCGGACGGGACATAGACAATCAGTTAAATCTCTATTAAGAAATATACAAATTGAAAGTTAACAAATTTTTCAAACAGTCTCATTGCATAGGACAGAACCCCCGCAATTCAATCCTGCGGGGGTTCATTTCATGCCTAAGCACTTTTATGGATTTTATAGAAGCTTGTTATTAACTTAGTTTGACGCATTTCTCTTAGCGCGGTATCTTGCCGTACCGTCGAGAATTTTCTTGCGGATACGGAGATTCTTAGGTGTAATCTCAAGAAGCTCATCGGTGTCGATGAACTCGAGAGCCTGCTCAAGGCTTAACACTCTAGGAGGTGTGAGACGGAGAGCTTCATCAGCGCTTGATGAACGTGTGTTGGTGAGCTGCTTCTTCTTACATACGTTGACTTCGATATCCTCAGCCTTGCCGTTCTGGCCAACTATCATTCCGCCGTATACCTGCTCGCCAGGACCTACGAAGAGAGTACCTCTCTCCTGTGCATTGTAGAGACCATAGGTTACGGTCTCGCCGGCTTCGCTTGCGATGAGGGAGCCCTGCTTACGGTACTGGATATCTCCCTTGTATGGACCATATCCGTCAAATGTTGTATTTAAGATACCGTTACCCTTGGTATCAGTCATAAACTCACCTCTGTAGCCGATAAGACCACGGGATGGGATTGAGAACTCAAGTCTTGTGTAGCCGCCGTTGGCAGGGGACATTCCGTTTAACTCACCCTTACGGTTGCTCAACTTCTGGATAACAGTGCCGGAAAACTCATCAGGGACATCGACATAAGCGATTTCCATAGGCTCAAGCTTCTGACCGCGCTCGTCATAGTGGTAGAGAACCTCAGCCTTGCTTACTGCGAATTCATAACCCTCACGGCGCATGTTCTCGATGAGAACGGAGAGATGAAGCTCACCACGTCCGGATACCTTGAATGCTTCCGTCGTCTCTGTGTCCTCAACTCTTAAGCTCACATCGGTGTTGAGCTCACGGTATAATCTGTCGCGCAGATGACGGGAGGTGATGAACTTACCTTCCTTGCCTGCAAGCGGGCTGTCATTTACTATGAAGTTCATGGCTATGGTAGGCTCTGAAATCTTCTGGAAAGGAATGGCAACAGGGTTGGTTACTGAGGTGAGTGTATCGCCGATGTGAAGCTCTGCAATACCTGATATTGCAACGATGGCACCGATTGTAGCCTCGTTTACCTCCTTCTTGTTGAGTCCCTCGAACTCGTAGAGCTTACCAATCTTAACCTTCATCTTCTTGTCAGGGTTGTGGTGGTTGACTAACATAAGCTCCTGATTAACCTTGATTGTACCGTTGTCAATCTTACCTACACCTATTCTTCCGACATACTCGTTGTAGTCGATTGTGCTGATAAGTATCTGTGGGTCTGCATCAGGGTCGCCCTCCGGTGCAGGAATATGCTTTAAAATTGTCTCAAAGAGAGGAGTCATGTCAGTTGACTCGTCCTCAAGATTGTACTTTGCAAAACCTGCCTTGGCAGATGCAAAAATGAACGGACAGTCAAGCTGCTTGTCGTTTGCGTTGAGGTCCATAAGAAGCTCTAATACCTCGTCGACAACCTCGTTAGGACGTGCCTCAGGACGGTCAATCTTGTTGACACAGACGATAACGTCAAGGTCGAGCTCAAGAGCTTTTCTTAAAACGAACTTGGTCTGTGGCATCGCGCCCTCGTATGCATCGACAACGAGGATAACGCCGTTGACCATCTTTAAAACTCGCTCAACCTCGCCGCCGAAATCGGCATGTCCCGGGGTATCAATAATATTTATCTTTGTATCTTTATAATATACGGCAGTGTTCTTGGAAAGAATGGTGATTCCTCTTTCACGCTCAATGTCATTGGAGTCCATTACTCGTTCTGCCACTTCCTGGTTAGCGCGGAAGGTTCCGCTCTGCTTTAACAGCTCATCTACTAATGTTGTCTTACCATGGTCTACATGGGCGATAATCGCAATATTTCTGACATCATTACGGGTTGTTTTCATAAATTTCCTCATTTCTGCGCCATGGGCGCTCCTAAAAAACGTAAACCTAATTTTCAACTTTACTAGTTTATCACATTTTTTTATAAAAACAAGTGCTGATTTAGAAATTTGCTCACTTTCCACATATAATATGTAGAAATACGGTACGACAGGGTGTTTTTTATGCAGATTTAAAAATTTTTTATATTTTTTTTATGTTTTCGTGAATATTTGAACACATTTTGCATATATATTTAGGGATAAAGATATTATCAGGCGTACAGTATCACCATGATGCGGAGAAAAAAATTACCTTTGCTGTGGTGGTGCCGCCAAAAATGAAGGGAGAAACAGAAGAATGCTTGACAAAGTAATTGAAAACAACAGGGTAACAATCATTGGTGAGGTAGTATCAGACTTCACCTACAGCCATGAAGTCTTTGGGGAGGGATTTTACATGGTTGACATCGCAGTAAACCGACTCAGCAACAGTGTGGACATTATCCCGCTTATGGTTTCTGAGAGGCTGGTCGATGTGACGGAGGATTATCGTGGAATGATTATTGAGGCTACAGGGCAGTTCCGCTCCTACAACCGCCACGAGGAAAATCACAACCGTCTTGTACTTTCCATCTTTGCAAGGGAATTTGCCGTAGCGGAGGAGACACAGGAGGCTACTAACACGAACCAGATATTCCTTGACGGATATATCTGCAAGCCGCCTGTATACAGAAAGACGCCTCTCGGAAGAGAAATCGCCGATATTCTTATCGCTGTCAACCGTCCATATGGCAAGTCGGACTACATACCTTGCATTGCGTGGGGACGTAACGCAAGATATGCTGCGGGCTTCAAGATTGGTGAGCACATCCGCATATGGGGACGTGTTCAGAGCAGGGAATATACCAAGAAGCTTGATGAGGATACCCAGATTAAGAGAACGGCTTACGAGGTTTCGGTAAGCAAAATTGAGTGTGTAGATGAGGATGATGAGCAGGAATAAGCTGAATTTCCTGCGTGGATGAAGGTGGTTTGTACCCCGCGGGCATGGGAATGTGCCTGCGGGGTGTTTTATATAATGGGATTTGGGTGTAAAAATGTGTAAATTTAATTTGTGAGTGTATAACGTGTTATATTTATGCATATCAGCTCCGTTACTCGGAGTAAGATGTTCTAAGTTATCTTGCACATTTACCTGTAACGTGTTAATATCTAGAATATATTGCCATATTTATAAGCGTTATGAGCGGGTATACATTTGAGAGGATTGAGAATATCCATTTGCAGATATCCGCCTGACAGGTAGGAGGGATATTTTTTTGAGTGAATATGTATTTTTGTTCGACCTTGATGCAACAATCACAAAGGCGGAGATACTGCCTGAAATAGCGGTGAAGATAAATAAAGAGCAGCAGATGAGAGAACTGACAGAGAAAACCATGGCAGGCGAGATACCGTTTGACCATAGCTTTCTTGAGAGGGTGAAACTGCTTTCAGAGATTCCGGTGAGCACGGTGAGAAAAATTATTGCAGGAGTTCCTTTAAATGAAAAACTTGTGGAGTTTATCCGAGAAAACAGGGAGCGCTGCTATGTGGTGACGGGAAATCTGGATATCTGGATCGAGGAGCTTATGTCGGAGCTTGGAATGGATGGGCATTACTTCTGTTCAAGGGCGACGGTGAAGGATGATAAGATAGTGAGCGTTGACTATGTGGTCGACAAGGGAGAGGTTGTTGCCGAGTTTAAGGACAGACCGTTCGTAGCTGTTGGCGACGGCAATAATGATGCACAGATGATTGCGGCAGCGGAAATCGGAATTGGTTTTGGCGGCGTGAGGGACATTGCACCGGCAGTTCTCAAGTGTGCGACACATGCAACATATTCGGAGGATAGATTATGTCAGTTTCTAAGACAATTGTTATAAGCTGTGCCGGAATGGGAACGAGACTTGGAATAGGCTCGACAAAGGCACTTATTGATATTGATGGAAAGCCGCTCATAATAAGGCAGCTTGAGCTTTTGAAGGATTTTGATGATATCCGCATCGTAGTCGGCTACCAGATGGAGAAGGTTATCGAGGTTGTGAACTCGTACCGCAAGGATATTTTGTTTGTATTTAACCACGATTACAGGAATACGGGAACGGGCGGAAGTTTCTCGCGTGCGATTAAGCATGCGTCAGACCTTGTGGTGTCGCTTGACGGGGATTTGTTAGTTCACCCTGACGACCTTATGCGCGTGCTTCATTCCGACAAGGAGTGCGTGTGCGGCGCGATACCATGCACGGAGGATCCGATGCTGATGAAAACACTCACGCAGAACGGACAGATATATGGCGTGGGCTTTTCGAGGGAGGAGGGCGAGTACGAGTGGACAGGTCTTGCACAGGTTAAGACGGCAAGACTCACACCGGGAGACCACCATGTCTGCGATATGATGGTTCCGCTTCTGCCGCTTCCGATGGAACTCATAAGAACCAAGGAAATAGACACCATGGCTGACTACGAGCACGCGGTGGCATGGGTCAAGAGCGGATACGCAGATTAATTGTGCCTTATAAAAGGCTTATATAAATTTATGGAGGACATGTAATGCAGGCTGTGATACTTGCTGCCGGAATGGGCAAAAGACTTAAGGAGCACACCAGAGAAAAGACCAAGTGCATGGTCAAGGTGGGCGGTCAGACGATAATAGAGAGAGGACTTAGGATACTCGATACAGAAGGGCTGTCGCGCATAATTATCGTGACCGGGTATAAAGGCGAGGGACTGAGAGAGCATGTGGCTTCACTTGGACTTTCAACACCGGTTGTATACGTTAACAACAGCGAGTACGCTTCGACGAGCAATCTGTATTCACTCAATCTTGCCGGGGAATATCTTAAGGAGGACGACACGCTTGTAATAGAGTCGGATATCATTTATGAGAAGACTGTCGTTGACAGAATGTTAGAGTCAGACGAGGAGTGCCTGACTTTTGTATCGAAGCCTAAGCCGTGGATGGACGGCTCAATCGTGACACTTGACCGTGACGGCTATATCGATGATTTTATCGGTGCGGACAATTTTAAATTCCAGGATATGGACAGCTATTATAAGACTGTCAGCATGTACAAGCTTTCTAAAAATTATCTCAACAATGTATACCTGCCGCTGCTTTCAGCCTATGTTCAGGCATGGGGCAACAAGACTCACTACGAGTCAGCGCTCAAGGTGGTTGCATTTAAGGAGCAGAAGGTTTTAAGGGCTATTGTGCTTGAGAATGAGAAATGGTATGAGATTAACGATATTCAGGACATCGACATCGCCGAGAGCATATTTGCCGAGGGTGATGAGAAGCTTACGCGCTACATGAAGCGTTTCGGCGGTTATTGGAGATATGAGGGAATGTATGATTTCTGCTACCTTGTAAATCCGTTCTTCCCTAACCAGCGTTTTATGGATGAGATGAAGGCTAATTTTGAGATACTCATAAGGGAATATCCTTCGGGAATGGCGGTCAACAGCCTTCTCGCGGCAAAGTACTTTGAGCTGCGTCCTGAGCAGGTGTGTGTGGGAAACGGAACGGCGGAGCTTATCAAGTCTCTCATGGAGAATTTTTCGGGAAATATAGGACTTATTTATCCTACTTTCGAGGAGTACCCTCACAGAAAAAAGAAGGAACAGCTTGTTCCTTTCTGGGTAATCAACGAGGATTTCACTTATACGGTCGATGATATCATGGATTTTTACAAGGACAAGGATATTCAGGCGATAGTGCTTGTAAATCCGGACAACCCTTCGGGACATTTTATCGTTAGGGACGATATATTAAGGCTTGAGGAGTGGGCATCAAAGAGAGATGTCAGCATAATTGTTGACGAGTCATTCGTCGACTTTGCCGATATACCTGAGCAGACGCTTCTGACGCAGGATATAATAGACAACCACAGAAAGCTTATCGTGTTAAAGAGCATCTCAAAATCCTTCGGAGTTCCGGGGCTGAGGCTCGGAATAATAGCGTCAGCGGACAAGGACATGATTGCTGCCATGAAGAAGGACGTCGCCATATGGAACATCAATTCGTTTGCCGAGTACTACATGCAGATAATTGAGAAGTACAAGGATGATTATGAGGACGCGATGAGGCGCTTCATGGACGTAAGACGCCGCTATGTGGCTAAGCTTGAGAAGATACCTGCACTCAGGGTATTCCCGTCGCAGGCGAATTATATCATGTGCCGTCTTGAGAACGGTATGTCCTCGAGAAAGCTTGCGGATATTATGCTTAACAAGTATAATATTCTTATAAAGGATCTTTCAACCAAAGAAGGGCTCAACGGAGGTAATTACATCAGGCTTTCCGTAAAGACCGACGAGGAAAACGATGTGGTTGTGAAGGTGCTTGGCGAGCTGTTGTGATTGTATAAGGTACGTTATTAATTATGTAATGTATTT
>CAMEEX010000066.1 GCA_945915235.1 uncultured Clostridia bacterium
AGAGCGAGGGTTCCGACCCGGCGGCTGTCATATATGATGCGATATCGGCGGGAAGAGCCAGAAATGCCGACGTGATTATCTGCGACACGGCAGGACGTCTCCATAACAAGAAGAACCTTATGGAGGAGTTAAAGAAGATTAACAGGATAATCGACAAGGAGATGCCTGAAGCTTACAGGGAAAATCTTATTGTCCTCGACGGAACGACCGGTCAGAATGCGCTCTCACAGTTGAAGGAGTTCAAAGAGGCTGCCGATGTCACCGGAATTATCCTCACCAAGATGGACGGAACCGCAAAGGGCGGAATTGCGGTGGCAATTCAGGCAGAGTACGGCATACCGGTAAAATATATCGGTGTCGGGGAGCACATAGACGATCTGCAGAAATTTAACTCACAGGATTTTGTCAACGCACTCTTTGACATTCCTGAGCAAATCTGATATAACGAATACAACTAAGTAATGTTTTAACGGGCTGAATTGTTCTGCCTTGTGTACCATTAAGTTACTTAAATACTATGAAGAAAGAAGCGTACAGAAATGAGCGAAAATTATCTTACATTGGAAAAGTTTGAGGAAGCAGCAGAGATAGTAAAGAGAGTTACTCTTGAGACGAAGCTCGTATACAGCGAGTATTTCAGCAATCTCACTGGAAATAAAGTATATTTTAAGCCTGAGAACCTTCAGTACACAGGCGCATATAAGGTCAGAGGAGCTTACTACAAGATAAGCACACTTTCCGACGAGGAGAGAGCGAAAGGGCTTATAACCGCATCGGCAGGAAACCACGCACAGGGTGTTGCCTATGCAGCTAAGCTCTACGGTGTCCGCGCAGTCGTTGTAATGCCGGTAACGACACCGCTTATGAAGGTCAACCGCACAAAGAGCTACGGCGCCGAGGTTGTGCTTTACGGAAACGTGTACGACGAGGCTTGTGAGTATGCATTGAAGCTTGCCAAGGAGGAGGGACTTACATTTGTCCACCCATTTGACGACTATGATGTGGCAACAGGTCAGGGAAGCATCGCGATGGAGATTATCAAGGAGCTTCCTACTGTAGATTACATATTGGTGCCTATCGGCGGAGGCGGACTCGCAACAGGTGTGTCGACACTTGCGAAGCTCTTAAATCCTAAGATTAAGGTTATCGGAGTTGAGCCGGCAGGGGCTAACTGTATGCAGGAGTCGATAAAGGCGGGCAAGGTGGTAACACTTCCGAGCGCCAGCACGATTGCCGACGGCACAGCCGTAAAGACACCGGGAAGCAAGATTTTCCCTTATGTTCAGAAGAATATTGACGGCATAATAACAATCAAGGACGAGGAGCTTATCGTGGCATTCTTAGATGTTGTCGAGAATCATAAGATGATTGTCGAGAATTCGGGACTTCTCACTGTGGCAGCACTCAAGCATCTCGATGTGAAGGGCAAGAAGGTTGTATCCATACTGAGCGGCGGATACATGGATATCATCACGATCTCATCGGTTGTACAGCACGGTCTTATCGCGAGGGGAAGAGTATTTACCGTATCAGTTCTTCTTCCTGACAAGCCGGGTGAGCTTGCGAGGGTGGCAGGCGTCATCGCGGAGCAGAAGGGTAATGTGATCAAGCTTGAGCACAACCAGTTCGTGAGCATCAACCGCAACGCAGCCGTTGAATTAAAGATTACGATGGAGGCATTCGGTGAGGAGCACAGAGCGCAGATAATAGAGGGCTTGAAGGCAGCAGGCTACGACGCCAAGCTCATCTCCACAAATATATAATACAAAAAGGGGTTATATATGTTTGGCAAAAAAAGAATATCCAAGGTGCAATTTATTGCCCTTGGATTTTTAATAATTATAATTACGGGAACTTTACTGCTGATGCTTCCAATTTCGTCGAGGGACGGGCAGGCGACGGGCTTTCTTGACGCGCTGTTCACCGCGACGAGCGCAAGCTGTGTCACGGGACTTGTGGTGGTAGACACATACACGCACTGGTCGCTTTTCGGGCAGATTGTGATAATATGCCTGATTCAGGTGGGTGGACTGGGCTTTATCAGTATCGGGGTGATATTTGCACTCCTGCTTGGGCGCAAGGTCTCGCTAAGACACAGGGGACTCATGCAGGAGAGCGTCAATACGCTCCAGATTGGCGGGATAGTAAAGCTCACCAAGAAGATGATAATCGGAACACTCATATTCGAGGGTATAGGCGCGGTGATACTCGCGATACGCTTCTCGTTTATGATGAGCCCGGCGCGGGCGGTATTCTATGGAATATTCCACTCGATATCGGCGTTCTGTAACGCGGGCTTCGATCTGCTTGGCTGCTACGGAGAGTACAATTCGCTCTGCGGCTTTGAGGGCGACTGGACAATCAACCTCACGATAAGTGCGCTTGTCATCATAGGCGGACTGGGCTTTGTTGTGTGGGACGATATCTCGAAAAATAAGCTGAATATCAAGCGTTACAGACTGCACTCGAAGATTGTGCTGGCTGTGACTACGTTTCTTCTCGTCGCAGGAACGGTGCTGTTTCTCATATTCGAGTGGGACAACACCATGGCGGGAATGGACGCACCGACAAGATTTCTTGCGTCATTTTTCTCGAGCGTTACGCCGAGAACGGCGGGCATGAACTCTGTGGACACGGGGGCGCTCACTCCTGCGTCCAAGCTTCTCACTATGATACTTATGTTCATAGGCGGCAGCCCGGGCTCGACCTCGGGCGGAGCCAAGACGACGACACTCTTTGTCATGGTGGCATATCTGTGGACGACGATGCGCGGCAAGTACGGAATTGACGTGTTCAGCCGCAGACTTAAGGAGGACGTTGTAAGGAAGGCGGCACTTGTAATCGGTGTGAACATGCTCCTGTTTATCGTAGGTGCGCTGGTGATTTTTGCCGTACAGCCGGAGCTGGGCTTTGCGGACGTGATTTTCGAGGTGATATCGGGCATAAGCACGGTCGGAATGACGACGGGAATAACGAGGTCGCTCGCAACGGCTTCGAGGATAGTCATTATCCTGTTGATGTACTGCGGAAGAATAGGAAGCCTGTCCTTCGCGCTGTCCTTCTCGGAGAACAAGAGGGTGGTTCCGCTGCAGCAGCCTGAGGAAGAGATAAATATCGGTTAATATAAGGGAGGAAAATATTTTGAAGTCTTTTTTGATTATAGGAATGGGACGCTTTGGGCACCACATCACGACGAACCTTGCAAGACAGGGCTGTGAGGTTATGATTGTCGATACGGACCAGGCTAAGATGGAGGATCTGCTTCCGATTGTCACAAGCGCCAAGATTGGCGACTGCACCAACGAGGAGGTTCTAAAGACACTCGGCGTCAAGAATTTTGACATGTGTATTGTCTGCATAGGCACTAACTTCCAGAGCTCGCTTGAGATTACAAGTCTTTTGAAGGAGATGGGGGCAAAATATGTTGTCAGCAAGGCGACGAGGGATATCCACGCGAAGTTCCTTTTAAGAAACGGCGCAGACGAGGTCATCTACCCTGACAGGGATATCGCCGAGAAGCTTGCGATCAGCTACAGCTCGGACAATATCTTTGACTATATTGAGCTTGGCGGGAACTATGCGATATACGAAATCCCGGTTATGAAGGAGTGGATAGGGCACACCATCAAGGAGCTCAATTTCAGAAGCAGATACAATGTCAATATTCTCGGAACCAAGTCGGGCGACGATAAGACCTCTCTTATGCCGACATCCGACTATGTGTTTGAGGGAAATGTGCATCTTCTCGTTGTCGGGACGAAGGCAGATGTGCAGAAGATTATAAAAAAGATATAACTCGGAAGTGAGGAAAAGTATGAAAGAGACAGCTTTTAACTGGTATGCCGATATGGGTGACGGGAATTACAGAAATCCGATTTTGTACACGGACTATTCCGACCCTGACGCAATCCGCGTGGGTGACGATTATTTTATGACGGCGTCATCGTTTTGCAATACACCGGGGCTTCCTATCCTTCATTCTAAGGATCTGGTAAACTGGAAGGTTATAAACTATGCGATAAAGAATATTCCTTACGAGAGATACGCCACTCCTCAGCACGGCTGCGGAGTGTGGGCTCCCGCAATACGCTATCACGAGGGGGAATTTATAATATTCTTCCCGATGCCTGACGAGGGAATATTCGTGACAAAGACCAAGGACCCGTGGGGTGAGTGGTCTAAGCCGCACGCGATTTTTGAGGGAAAGGGCTGGATAGACCCGTGTCCGTTCTGGGACGATGACGGAAGGGCATATATGGTATCCGCTTTCGCAAAGAGCAGGATAGGATTTAAGAGTATCCTTCACCTGACAGAGATGAAGCCAGACTGTTCGGCGCTTCTTAACGAGGGAAAGCATGTTTTTGACGGAAATGAGAACGGACAGACAACCATAGAAGGACCTAAGATGTATAAGAGAAACGGCTATTACTACATAATGGCTCCGGCAGGCGGTGTTAAGCCGGGCTGGCAGGTGGTGATGCGCTCTAAGAACGTATGGGGACCTTACGAATACAGGAATGTGCTCGTACAGGGAGATATGCCCGTGAACGGACCTCACCAGGGTGCATGGCTCGACACACAGACCGGTGAGGACTATTTCCTGCACTTTCAGGACGTGTACGCGGCGGGAAGAATTGTCCATCTCCAGCCTGTAAAGTGGGTGAACGACTGGCCGATAATGGGTGAGCAGATAAGCGACGTCGCAGGTCAGCCTGTTATGACGCACAAGAAGCCGGATATCGGCGAAAAGGCGGTTGAAGCGGCTGAGAGCTTCAGGCGTGAGCACGGGCTTGCTGACATATATGCGCCTGATGCTTCGGACGATTTTGGCGGGGATAAGCTTGGCATGCAGTGGCAGTGGAATGCGAACCATTCGGACGACTGGTACAGCATGACGGGACATGGAATAGAGCTGTGCCCTGTGGGGAAGTCTGCGGACTCGTCGATTGCGGACGCACCTAATCTTCTCTTGCAGAAGTGGGTTGCACCTGAGTTCTCGGCGGTAACGGAGTTGTCTGCAGTTACCTTGGGCGAAGGGGATATCGCGGGAATGGTGTCACTCGGCGTTGACTACGGCGCCGTTGCGGCAAGGAAGAATGACGGCGTCATCTCCATCGTGTCCATATCGGGAAGCCAGACTTTTAAGAACGAGAAGGCGTACTCGGAGGATAAGGTTGTCGAGCTTGCAAGGGTTGACGCAGATGTAAAAAAGATATATTTCAGAAACCGCGTTGCGTCCCTTCCGATGGTGGAGAAGAATGTTACCAGAAACGAGATATATCTCGACTACAGTCTTGACGGCGTTAATTATGTGAATGTCCTGACGTATGAGGCGACGGCAGGGCGCTGGGTCGGCGTAAAGCACGGAATTTTCTGCTGCAATGAAGCCGGAACAGACACAGCAAAAGCACAGAGCGCGGAAAAAGGCGAGGGTGTACTGTTTAATTATTTCAAGGTTGAGAAGCTTGAAGGTTAAACGTAAAATTATTATCTAAAGGGACTTTTATCAAAGACTGCAAAAAGAAAAGTCGGCGCAGGTTATAGAACTTGTGCGAAAAACTGGTAAAAATGCACAATTTACGTTTTTTGCGGTTGATGAAATTAAAACAAAGTTATATAATATAATCATACCTGTGTTAAATTTTAAACAAAATTCGGGCACGGGACACACACATTTTCAGCAATATATTTTTACAGCCGTGTGGCAGAATTGGAGGATTATGTATGATTAACATTCCTGAAATGAAGGTAGGAATTGTGGCAGTATCAAGAGACTGCTTCCCAGAGTCTTTATCAGTAAACAGAAGAAAGGCACTTGTTGACGCATACGCAGCGAAGTATGACAGCAAGGATATATATGAATGCCCTGTATGTATCGTTGAGAGCGAGATCCATATGGTACAGGCACTTGAGGACATCAAGAAGGCAGGCTGTAACGCACTCTGCGTATATCTTGGAAACTTCGGCCCTGAGATTTCGGAGACACTTCTTGCAAAGCATTTTGACGGCCCTAAGATGTTTGTCGCAGCGAGCGAGGAGAACATCGCGACACTTTCAAGCAACCGTGGAGACGCATACTGCGGTATGTTGAACGCAAGCTACAACTTGAAGCTCCGCAACATCAAGGCATATATCCCTGAGTACCCTGTTGGAAACGCTGAGGAATGTGCAGACATGATTCACGATTTCCTTCCTATCGCGAGAGCGGTTTATGCACTCAACAATCTGAAGGTTATAAGCTTCGGTCCTAGACCACTTAACTTCCTTGCATGTAACGCACCTATCAAGCCGTTATATGACCTTGGAGTTGAGATAGAGGAGAACTCAGAGCTCGACCTTTTCGAGAGCTTCAACAAGCATGCCGGCGATGAGAGAATACCTGAGGTTGTAAAGGATATGGAGGCAGAACTCGGCGCAGGCAACAAGAAGCCTGAGGTGCTCGAGAAGCTTGCACAGTATGAGCTCACACTTCTCGACTGGGTAGAGGCACATAAGGGCTACAGAAAGTACGTTGCCATCGCGGGAAAGTGCTGGCCTGCATTCCAGACACAGTTCGGCTTCGTTCCCTGCTATGTAAACAGCCGTCTTACAGGCAGAGGAATCCCTGTATCCTGTGAGGTTGATATCTACGGAGCACTCAGCGAGTTCATCGGAACCGTGGTATCACAGGACGCTACGACACTTCTCGATATCAACAACACTGTACCTGCAGAGCTCTACAACAACGATATCAAGGGCAAGTTCAACTACACACTCAACGATACCTTCATGGGCTTCCACTGTGGAAATACATCATCTAAGAAGCTTTCCTTCTGCGAGATGAAGTATCAGCTCATCATGGCAAGATCACTTCCAATCGAGGTTACAAACGGAACACTCGAGGGAGACATCGTGCCTGGTGATATCACTTTCTACCGTTTACAGAGCACAGCCGACACTAAGCTTCGCGCATACATAGCTCAGGGTGAGGTTCTTCCTGTCGCAACACATTCCTTCGGTTCAATCGGTGTGTTCGCTATTCCTGAGATGGGACGTTTCTACCGCCATGTACTCATTGAGAAGAACTTCCCACATCATGGTGCCGTTGCTTTCGGTCACTATGGCAAGGCTCTCTATGAGGTATTTAAGTACCTCGGAGTACCTGTTGAGGATATCAACTTCAATCAGCCAAAGGGTATGTTATATCCTACAGAAAATCCATTCTGCTAATCGGATTAGTATATTATAGTCACGTTTGAGTGATATGTCAGCCCCCATAAATGTTGAGACTTCAATGTTTGTGGGGGCATTGTCATTGGCAAAGAGAAAGGGGAAAAACAAATGTATTATATCGGTGTAGATTTAGGCACATCAGCAGTCAAGCTTCTATTGATGGACGGCGCGGGAAAGATTGTCAATGTGGTATCAAAGGAGTACCCTCTGTATTTTCCTAACCCGGGCTGGTCTGAGCAGCACCCTGAGGACTGGTATGACCGCTCGGTCGAGGGAATTAAGGAGCTTGTCGCGGGCGTGGACGCTTCCGAGGTTGCGGGCATCAGCTTTGGAGGACAGATGCATGGACTTGTGATACTTGATGAGAATGATGAGGTGATAAGACCTGCCATTCTCTGGAACGACGGAAGAACCATCGAGGAGAATGATTACCTTAACAATGTCATTGGAAAGGATAAGCTCTCGGAGTATACCGCCAATATATCCTTCACCGGCTTTACGGCATCTAAGATACTCTGGGTAAAAAATAAGGAGCCTGAGAATTTCGCAAGAATTAAGAAGATTATGCTGCCGAAGGACTATCTTGCGTACAGGCTCACGGGTGTGCACTGCACGGATTACTCCGATGCGTCGGGCACGCTTCTTCTCGATGTGAAGAACAAGCGCTGGTCAAAGGAAATGATAGAGATATGCGGTATCAGTGAGGAGATGCTTCCTAAGCTGTACGAGAGCTTTGAGAAGGTCGGCACGTTAAAGGGCGATGTAGCCAAGGAACTTGGTCTTTCGGATAAGGTTATCGTGGCAGCAGGAGCAGGGGATAACGCCGCCGCAGCAGTCGGTACAGGCACGGTTGGCAACGGAAGCTGTAATATCTCTCTTGGAACCTCGGGCACAATATTTATCTCAAATGATACCTTCGGCGTTGACGAGCACAATGCACTGCACTCGTTTGACCATGCGGACGGGCACTATCATCTCATGGGCTGTATGCTCAGCGCCGCCTCCTGCAATAAGTGGTGGATGGACGAGATTATCGGTACAAAGGACTATGCCGCAGAGCAGAAGAACATTGACAAGCTCGGAGAGAACAGTGTATACTTCCTTCCGTATCTTATGGGAGAGCGCTCACCTCACAACGATTCGCTTGTAAGAGGCGGATTTTTCGGGCTGTCGCTCGACACGACGAGGGCTGATATGACGCTTGCCGTGCTTGAGGGCGTTGCCTTTGCAATCAGGGATTCCTTCGAGGCTGCCAAGAGTCTCGGAATTAAGATTGAGAGAACAAAAATTTGCGGCGGAGGAGCCAAGAGCCCGCTCTGGAAGAAGATTATCGCAAATGTTTTAAATATTAAGGTAGATGTCATTGCGGCAGAGGAGGGACCGGCACTCGGCGGTGCCATGCTTGCAGCCGTCGCAAATGGCGAGTACGCTTCCGTAAAGGCAGCCGCTGACGCAATAGTGAAGGTTGTGGACACGGTTGAGCCTGACGAGGAGCTCGTAAAGAAATATGATGAGAGATATGCTCATTTTGTGAAGCTTTATCCTGCTGTGAAGGGGCTTTACAGATAAGCTGCTCTCATATCGGATGGGAGGAGCCATGAGGATAAGAATAAGTCACGCCAATGTACAGTTTGGCGGTGACGTGATTTTACAGGATATCAATTTTGAGGTGCGGGATAATGAGAAGATTGCCATAGTCGGCAGAAACGGCTGTGGCAAGACCACACTTCTAAAGCTTATCGCCGGGGATATCAGCATGAGCAATATAGACAGCGACGAGGAGTGCGGATATGAGACGGCAGGTAGGCAGGAGATTGGATTTTTAAGACAGATTAATTTTACCGATACGGAGATTACGGTAGAGGAAGAGATAAAGAAGGTATTTGAACCAATATTTGAGTGTGAGAGGCGCATGCACGAGCTTGAGAATATAATGAAAAGCTCCGACGATGCGTCTGTTATGCGTGAGTACGCAGCCGTTCAGGCCAAGATGGAGGCGCTTCACGGGTATACCTGGAAGCAGGACATGGAGACGATTTTCCAGCGCTTTGGCTTCGAACTGTCAGACCTTAAAAGACCTATAGGAAGCTTCTCGGGAGGTCAGCAGACGAAGGTGGCATTTATTAAGCTTTTGCTGACAAGACCGGATATCATGCTTCTCGATGAACCGACGAACCATCTAGACATGCCTACTATCGAGTGGCTTGAGGGTTATCTAAAGACCTACGACAGGGCGGTTGTCATCGTGTCACATGACAGAATGTTCCTCGACAAGGTGGCTGACGTGACCTACGAGATTGAGTACCACCACATGAAGCGCTATGCTGGCAACTACACTGCCTTTATGAAGCGCAAGGAGGAGGACCTCATTAAGCAGGAGAAGGACTACGAGGAGCAGCAGAAGGAGATTAAGCGCCTCACGGACTGGATCGAGAAGTGGAAGAACACTCCGACGAAGGTTGCAGCGACACACTCTAAGCGCATGGCTATTGAGCACATGGTAAAGATTGAGAAGCCGAGACGCTTTGACACAAAGGCGTTTCACGCTAGGTACATTCCGCGCATTGAGAGCTACACGAATGTTATAAACGCAAAAAATCTTGAGATAGGCTATGACAGGGTGCTGAGCACGGTCACATTCCTCCTGCAGAAGAAGGAGCGCCTTGCCATAATCGGTGAGAACGGCAAGGGAAAGTCAACGCTTTTAAAGACCTTGGTCGGCGAAATCCCTGCGCTTGGCGGTGAGTTCAAGTTCGGGCAGAATGTCGAGTGGGGGTATTTTGACCAGCACAAGGCTGTCATGGAAAAATTCGACCCTGAGCAGACGGTGCTCGACAATTTCTGGGAGGCGTATCCGGACTATCTTCGCGAGGAGGTAAGAAGCGCACTCGGAGGCTTTTTATTTTCGGGTGAGGAAGTAGAAAAGGAGATGGGGCAGCTCTCGGGCGGTGAGAAGGTGCGCCTTGCGCTGTGCAAGATGTTGCAGACAAGACCTAATCTTCTGATACTCGACGAGCCGACCAACCACATGGACATTGTCGGCAAGGACGCACTCGAGAAGATGTTGAACGAGTATGAGGGCACGGTGCTCTTCGTGTCGCATGACCGCTATTTTATAAGCCGCGTTGCGACCGGGATTCTCGAATTTTCGAGCAAGGACACGGCAAATGGCAATGTGAAGCAGTACAAGATGGGTTACGCGCAGTACCTTGAGGAGAAGGAGAGGGAAAAGGCGGGGCTCGTGGGAAATACGGGTGCGGTTTCCGTTAAAAGTGCGGACAGGAAAGTGAATGCAACGGATAATCCGGGTACTTTAAACGGTGCCGCGGCACCTACGCTTGACGACGTGTTCGACAAGAAAACCTACTACAATCCGGGAAAAATACTGTCGAGGCTTAAAAAGCAGCTCGAGAAATACGAGAAGATGCTGGCGGAGAGCGAGGAAAAGACTTCAGATTATAAGCTGCAGCTTATGAACCCTGAGTTTGCCTTGGATTATCCTAAGCTTATGGAGATACAGAGTAAGCTCGATGCCGAGGAAAAAAATCAGGAGAGCATATTGGAGCGCATGCTTGAGACTGAGCTCGAGCTTGAGGAAATGCAGGAAGATGGCAGACAATGAGTGATAATAGGAGAATTTACATGGCGCCTATGGAAGGCGTCACAGGCTTTGTTTACAGAAATACCTTTGCACATTTTTTTGACAGCATAGACAAGTATTACACGCCTTTTATCTCGCCCGGAGAGCACAAGAGCTTTAAGTCGAGGGAGCTAAAGGACGTGCTCCCGGAGAACAATGCGGGGCTTAACGTGGCGGTGCAGATGCTCACCAACAACGCGGAGCATTTTATCGTGACGGCGCAGAAGATGAAGGATTTTGGCTATAAAGAGGTAAATCTCAATCTCGGCTGTCCGTCGGGCACGGTTGTGTCCAAGGGGAAGGGCTCGGGCTTCTTAAGCTTTCCGGAGAAGCTCGACAGGTTTCTCGACGAGATATACAACGGGCTGGCGGACACGGGACTCGATATATCCGTCAAGACGAGAATTGGCAGATATGAGCCTGATGAGTTCTATGAGCTGCTTGAGATATACAACAAGTATCCGATAAGTGAGCTTATCGTTCACCCGAGGGTTCAGAAGGACATGTATAAGAACAAGCCGCGCATGGAGCTTTTTGACTACGCGGTGGAACATTCAAAAAATCCATTGGTCTACAATGGTGACATCTGTACCATTAATGATTATGAGGGCTTTGCAGGGCAATACCTGAAAAACAAGCCGCAAGATGTATCCTGCAACGGTGCGGCAGATGGCGCAGGCGGGGAAATAACGGCGGTCATGCTCGGAAGAGGACTTATATCAAATCCGGGACTTGCAGGGCAGATTGTAAACGGAAAACTGCCCGACAGGAATACCTTCAGAGCTTTTTACGATGCTCTGGTTGACGCTTACCGCGCTGAAATTCCCGATGAGAAGAATGTCGTTTTCAAGCTCAAGGAGATACTTTTCTATATGGTAAACATGTCAGGGGACAAGGACGCGTATTGGAAGAAGATAAGAAAAGCTGACAGCCTCATGGAGCTTAATACCGCCGCGAGGCACGCCATTGCCAGTGGGGACGTCCAATGATTGTCAAAGTGTCACAAAAAACTGCCGCAATGGAAAAAAAGGTTGAACTTTTCCGGTGTTGTATATATAATTTAAGAGTATGTTTATTTATTAATAATTAAATAATAAAACACTAGGAGGAAGAGAGAATGTTTGAAAAAATGTTCAAACTCAAGGAGAACAACACTACGGTAAAAACCGAGGTTGTCGCAGGTCTTACCACATTCATGACGATGGCGTATATTTTAGCGCTCAATCCGGCTATTCTGTCGGCGTCGGGAATGGACCCGCAGGCTGTGCTCATGGCTACGGCACTTGCAGCATTTATCGGAACGGTTGCGATGGCACTTCTTGCCAACTATCCGTTCGCACTTGCACCTGGTCTCGGACTTAATGCATACTTTGCCTACACGGTATGCGGTACGATGGGATATTCATGGCAGGTAGCACTTTTCGCAGTATTTATCGAAGGACTTATCTTCATACTGCTGTCACTCACCAATGTGAGAGAGGCTATCTTCAATGCCATTCCAACCCAGCTCAAGAAGGGTGTTTCGGTAGGTATCGGTCTTTTCGTTGCCTTTATCGGACTTCAGGATGCCGGAATTATTGTTGACGGTTCAACACTTGTAACTGTTGTAGATTTCACTGCGGATTTCAGAACAGCAGGTATCAGCGCACTTCTTGCACTTATCGGACTTCTGCTTATCGGAGTTCTCTATGTGAAGAAGGTTAAGGGTTCAATCCTTATCGGCATCGTGGTAACATGGGTTCTCGGAATTATCTGCCAGCTCACAGGTCTCTATCAGGGAGCGAGCATGCTTCCGCAGTGGTCCAACTTTGACCTCACTGCACTTGGAAAGACGTTTGGACAGTGCTTTAACCTCAGCGGTCAGCACATCAATGTTCTTGATTTCGTTGTAATAATGTTTGCGTTCCTTTTTGTCGATATCTTCGATACACTCGGAACACTTATCGGTGTAGCCAACAAGGCTAACATGCTTGACAAGGACGGAAAGCTCCCTAGAATTAAGCAGGCACTCTTAGCAGATGCTATCGCAACGAGCGCAGGTGCCATTCTTGGTACATCTACGACAACGACCTTCGTTGAGAGCTCATCAGGTGTTGCGGAGGGCGGAAGAACAGGACTCTCATCAATCGTTACGGGACTTCTCTTCCTTGTAGCAATATTCCTGTCACCTATATTTATCGCAATTCCGGGCTTTGCAATCGCTCCGGCACTTGTATTCGTAGGCTTCCTTATGGTTTCTGCCGTTACGGAGATTGACTTTAACAATCTCACAGAGGCTATTCCTGCATACATCTGCCTGCTCTGCATGCCTCTTATGTATAGCATTTCCGATGGTATCGCATTCGGCGTTATCTCATACGTTGTAATCAATGTATTCTGCGGAAAGGCTAAGAAGATTACACCGCTCATGTATGTTCTTGCAGTGCTCTTTGTATTGAAGTACATATTCTTGTAAAAAATAATAAGTTCTAACGATATAATATAGTATTTTATGAGTACAAGAGGTGCTGTTTATTTTTAACAGCACCTTTTGTATTTATAAAATTATGGTAAAGCATAATTGTAAAAATATGAAGGGTTGAGACTACAGGGAATTATTCCGGTGTAAGAGTATATTATATTTGTATCAGATAGCAAAGTGTGTTAATATGAAAAGAGATTTAAGTAGACTGTGAGGCGTAATTTTGTGGTTAGCAGAGTTAGTTGGAATAAGGTACAAGTTCCGGATTCCTTGAAAAAGTAGGACAACCAAGTAGGAATGATAACAGGAGGTTTTAAATATAAAAATGCAGCAGTCAATTTGCTTATACACGAACAGTGAAATGGTAAAAGACAATCCTATGTATGTCTTAGATAATGAAGCTTTTTTTGCAAGGTATCCTGTAGTATGGGATGAATTTTCTAAGTCTATCATCAGTGAAATTGATAAGGGCACATATTACGATAATTTTACTTTTAAGGATAGACTTGGAGTTAAGCTTTATAATTCATGCTTATCGACCGGGGCGAAAACGCTTCTTAATATATACTCACATCCGGAATATATATTTGACTTTCGTGAAGCGGGTGATAATTGTATTGAATTATTTTTAACGCGCATGACGGGTTCAATTTATATTCCTCGATTACAAGAATCAGATTTATTCTGGCTAAAGGGGAGAAAAAGTCTTAAAATTTCATTAAATGGTATATGGTGTAAAGATTTTTGGGAGGTGGCAGATAAAGTATGAAATATAAGCTAAGTAACTGTTTGCTTGAGATAGATGCACAACCGGGAGTTTACTCCCTTGGGCAGAATAGTGGAACAGGAAAAACGTACCTTTTTAATCTGTTAAAACAACTCCGGTCAGCATATCAGGAATTAAAGATATTGGTCGCAAGTTATGGAGATTTTACAGAAGAAGAGCTTATAAATCGGCTAACTTCTAATAAATACGACATTATAATGATGGATCGTTATGAGATATGGTCTTCAGAATTGTTGGACTACTTTCTGTATAAACAGAAAGGTGATGCGGTAATTATGCTGGATGTTAAAGACTTAAACAATGTAATCCTTGAAATTAATGGGAAACTGGATATAAAAATTATACCAGGGGAGGTGAAAGTTTCAGAATATGTTGACACTACTTTTCGAAGACAGGCTTGTTGTAGATAATGAAAGGTATATAGGGTTGAGCTATCTTCTAAAGCAGGCGTGTAATAATATTTTGCGTTGTGAAGTAGAATTTTCCGAAACGAATTGTGCTCTTTTGGAGAAAGCAGGTAGTATTATTGGTGATGGTCAGAAAGTAATGGCATTTTTAGATGTTGTTATTGATAATAAAAATTCTACGCAGTTGTATCAACAGTGTATAAAGACATTGGTTTCAGAGAAAATAACGGATATCATTTTATTACCGATACCTTGTATAGAGTTTTATTTTATATCTGCTTTCAGGAGCTTAGTGAGTGATGCTTATATCGTAAAACAAATGTTGGAATTGCAGCCGACCGGGAATTTTAAACTGAACGGTGGAACTGCCAAGTCATTTGAGAAGGTATGTAAAAGAATCTTATCCGGGTATACTCCTGTAGATGTATGTAATTCTTCATTTTATAAAACAAAACTTAGTTTTTATAATGGGTATTATGGCATTAAAGATGAACCTGTGAATTATATGGATAAATGTCAAATGTTTTTATCTGAAATTCTAAACCCGGAGAATAATTTGACGGTAAAAGATCTCCTTGTTGAGCTGACTGAACAAATAAAAGTACAAGTTAAGCAGTATGAGCTAACTTTATCGCCAATTAAACGTGAGTGTACTAATTTTGAATATTTAGAGTGGCAGAAAGCTTATGTACATTTTATGCAAGAAAATGCCTATGAGTTATTAGACATAAAGTTATACGGCTTATTTAGACGTAAAAGCACCGACCTCCAATCGTTAAATTTTTAAGATTTACTTTTTGGGGTCGGTACTCTTCAATCTTTGACCTCCGAATTTTTTCGGAGTATCAGTTAGGTGGTAACTTTGGTCTTACAGTGAGCCTTTCGATAA
>CAMEEX010000067.1 GCA_945915235.1 uncultured Clostridia bacterium
CCTGCCAAAACCTTCAATGCCGTCGGCACCGAGGGTGAAATATCCCATTCCATTCTCTGTGAGAACCCAGAGTCGCTCACCGTCATAATACAGCCTGTTTATCTGATTGTAACTATCCTTGTTTTCATTGAGCGGAACCTCGTAAAAGCTCTTTGCCCCCGAGGCTGCATCGCTCTCGTCGATAACCGCGATGCGTGAGTCGGACATTCCCACGAGAAAATATCCGTCCACATACGTTACCGCCGCACTTCCACGACATGGCAGCTCCACCGTCGCAAGCTCAGCGGCGTCCTTCATAAACACTACCTTTCCGTTCACAGTCACAGCCGCAGCAAGCTCCCTGCCCGCCGCTATCGATGTCACATAGTAATATTCATCTCCGATGAGCTCCGTCACAACATAGCCGGTCTTTGGATTTATCGCGAGCATGTTCTTTAATGTGCCGACATATATATATCCATCACTGCCCTCGACAATGCTCGTGGCATAGTTCGAGGCATACTCACTCACATCGTCAAAATGCTGGAACCTCGATCCTAAGTTCACAGCACCACCGTAGGTCGTGGTAGCAAACCACACGCCTCCATCGGCGGTTCTTGTTATATCATTCACACCGTCAAAATGGTAGAATGTTCCGTACTCCGTAAATTCATTGCCGTCGTATGCGGCAAGTCCCTTGTCCGTTCCTATCCATACAACGCCGTCATCGGTCTGCGCTATGGAGCTGACATTGTTTGAGAGCATGCCCACAGTCGTATTGTATATAGTCTGTCCGTAGTTCTCCCAATTAATATCCGAGTCCGTTCCGCCGCCCGGAACATCCTGCTCGTCCCCGTATACACTCACACCTTCCTGATTGAACACGGCTCCCGAAAAGGTCACACATGCAGTCAACACAAGGAGCGCACTCCTCAGCCCTCTTTTCATACCCTGTCTCCTTATACCTTATAAATCGGCGCAGCCATAGCTGGTCACAATCTGCATAATCTCATCTGCATACTGCGGATTCTGTCTCGCGTATTCCGCAATATTTTTCTTTGCCTCGTCTACCTTCTTTATATTATACTCCATCTGTTCCCTCAGCTTCTGTCTGCGTACATTGAGGTTATGTCTCACCTCGACCATCTCCTTGGGGTTAAACAGTGCCTCAAGCTGGTTCTGCCATATCTCGGCATCCCTCATTCCTATCCCGGAAAGTATTCCCGTGAGCTGATCCGTAGCCCTGCCAAGCATGCCTGTGGTACGCGCATATCTCTCACGTTCCTTCTTGTCGTCGAGGAACATCTCATAGGTGTTCGAGAACTCATACGCATTCTTCACCCCATACTTGGCATACTGATACTCTATGCTGTTTACCGTATTTATGTATTTTATTTTAACCTTATTCTGGAGAACTATCGCCCTGTTAAGTTTTTTCTCCGAGAGCTTGAGCGTGTACACCGCATTGCGGTTTAACACGAACATCACGACAATAAACACTGTCATAACAAAAAGCAGCACCGTGAGTATATAGTTATCCCCATCCGGCATAATACGCTTCGTCACCGCCATATATATGAAGATGGCGATTATGATGACAACGCCTATTATGGAGATGTTCTTTACATTGCCCTGGCGGTTCACACAGTTGTCTATGTCCTCCTTAAGGCCAATCTTCTCCCCCTCAAGCATGCTCAGATCCTTGCGTACCATCTGGCAGTACTGCTCATCGTTCTGCATCTTCTTTAGCGCCTCCGGCAGTTCGTCCTCGTGTGCGCTGTAATATGCGTACTTCGATGCCGGGAGCCTTCTCTTCTTATTCCTGCTCTCAACGCGCTCGTAGTCGAGGCTGAACATATCCTCGGCTGTCTCCGCGATAAGTCTCCTTGGCTCCTCCTCGAGGCTGTCAAGTATCTGTATATCGTTCAAATGCTCCGTAACGGAGGCATACTCCTTCTTCGCCTCCTCGACATAATTCGAGGACTCCACAATCTGCTCGCACTGTGTATTCACATACTGCACGCGCGACACCTTGTCAAATATCTTATCGTTGACCTCGCCTTCGGCAAGGATTTCCTGCATATCCATGTCAGATATGTCATAATTTTTTTTCTTCTTTTTCCTTCCAAAAAGACCCATTTCTTCCTCATTTCCAAACAGCACGCATCAGTGCGGCACGTTATCTGATATACCCAAGATATTCCCTTTTCCACTTCTCAATAAGCTGTGTATTTCCACCCGGGTATGACCTTGCGGCATCACCGTCTTTTTCCTCAGACTCTTTTTCTAAGAGCTCCCGTGCCTTCAATGCGCTATCCTTTGACTGCTCGTTTTCATTCATTTTATACGCAGCATCAAAACAGCTTTGTGCCGCATCAAATGAAAACATTTTTGCATACGCTGTCCCCATATTATGCCATACATTTCCAAGAAATATCCTGTACTGTTCCTTATCCGTACCGGCTGACAATATATTCTCATAGCAGGATAATGCTCTGACGTACCTTCCGTTTTGAAGATAGCTGTCCGCCCTCGCCTTGAGCCTCTCAAGCGGGTTCTGCGTGTCAAGCCGCTCAAGCAGCTCCCTTATCTGCGATATCTCATTCTCAGAGTAAAAATCCACATAGCCGAGCACAGTGAGAACCAGCTCCGACAGTTCCGCTCTTCTCTCCTTCAGGGTTCTCAGCCTCTGCGCGAGCTCGGGTTCCTTAATATTTTTCTCAATGAACACAAACAGATCTTCGCAGAAAAAATCCGCCCCCACCAGATAAATGTCATGGTACAGAAAATAGCTGATTTCCTCTATCGAATACACATTGATATCAGCCCCCTCGATGTAATACGGAACCTTAGAATATTCACTTCTGCAAAGAATAATTCCACTCATAATTGTATATCCTCTTTTATTACCTTCCCGCTGCTCTTCACGAACTCGCCAAAGCCCTTGTCCGTCACTGTGAGATGACAGCAGGTGTCATCGGTAAACTCAAGCGAAACATTAATTCTCGATGCCTTGTCCTCCCTAACAGGAAAATCCGTGAGCGGTATTTTGATAAGCTTCTTATCCCTTCTGCCGACAGGCGACAGAAAAAGCTCTATCTCCCTGCAGTCATCGACTATGAAATCGTAGGAACAGCCCGCCTTGTACCAGTTCACTCCCGGGCGCACCATACGCAGTATCTTGTCGACGCCGCGGTCGCATATCTTCATCTCAATCCCTGCCGGAAGCCGCTCGTTGCAGCACACGACAAAGTCCTTGAAGCGCCCGCCGACTGCCGACTCATACGCCTGATAGCAGGCACCCTTCACATACAGGTTCTGCCCCGCAAAGGCTCTTCTCCTGTTACATACAAAATTGATGAACCTGTCGCAGGAAAAGCTGCCCTCAAAGCCCTCTCCCGTCAAGTACACCGTGGAAATCAGCTTCCTGTCAAACAGCTCCTGCGCCTTTTTTAACAGGGTCTCCTCAAGCGTGTCGTTGTCGGTAGTATAACCAACCTCAGCCCTCAGGTCAAGCCTCTCCGACATGACTATCGTGCTGCCGCCGTAAGGCGCGGTCGCCATTCTGCTGTAGACAAGACCGTCCTTTCCGTAGTCAAACACCACATTGTCATTCTTCCACAAATCCTTTTTCTGGCACAGGGCATAGTACACGAACGACTCCACATGGCTTGAGTATATCACCTTGTCCTTGGCAATTCCCATAAGCCCCACTGCCTCATCTATCACGTCGAGTATCTGTGTGCAGTAGTCATCGATGGCTATGCAGATTTTGTCGGGCTCCTCCTCACCGCCGAAGGCTCTCTTTGCCGACTGTAAAAGAAAGGTCAGGTATACCATAAGAAGCTGTGACGGGGTGACGGAAATATCCTCCTTCGTCACCATCGTGCCAAGTCTTGCAGCCTCCAGCAGATTGTTAAAGAGCACACCCTCCCCGAGTGCGCTGCACGACACCGCGACCTCGCCTGCCATCCAGCCCATCGCATTTTTATATTCTCTCAAAACCACCGTCGGAACCCGCAGGTCGGCAGCCGGAGACTGAAACGGCACAGACTCGGGTTCGGACTTTGCGGCATTATAGTAGCACACCTGTGAATAATCGTTTCGCAAATCAATTCCTACTATGAACATTTTAACCTCTTTTCTGAGCTAAAGCCTATATAATCGGTTTAAAATCCGTCCTCACAATATCATCAAGCTCCGCATAGGCACTTATTTTCTTATTAAGCTTTTCCTGCAATGCTTCGCGCATTCCTTCCCCGTTTCCATCAGCCAGACTTATTATGTCATTGAGCCTTCCGAACCTGTCTGAAGCGGAGCCGATTTTTCTTCCCTGAATCACTGCGATGTCAGTCCGCTTTGTGCCGTCAGGCTTCTCCTCGGTAATGTAGTATTCCATTCTCTCATCGCTAAAAAGCACGAACGGTCTTGCAAATACACCTGCATACATGTTCTTCATATCCACAGCCGTGAACTCGTCAGCGCTGCGTCCCGCGCCGTCCATGGCATAGTGGAGCACAACCCTGTTCTCGGGATTTGTCCGGTACTCGACAACTGTCTTGTCAGCAATTTGATACGGAAGCACGAAATAGCGTGACAACTGTGTAAAAAACGAGAACATATAGCCCTTACCCGCAAGCTCATACAACAGTTCCTTAGCCTTCTGTATTCTCTCATCACTCAGGCTTTCACATACGGAGTAATATTTTAACAAGGCAAGCCTGCACAGGCATATCACATCGCGCCCTGCCGCAAGCCACGCCTCTATATACTCGAAAACACTGTCGTCAACCTTCTCGTCCCTGGCAAAGTACTTGTCCGCGCCGTAGGCGATATATGCCTCCACAATGCGCTCGCTCGCACCGTTGTCCTTGTAATGGTCAAATACCTTATTAAGCCCATCCGTGTATTCCCCGGCAAAGAGCATCTGACAGATTATCCTCTCCTCGAGTTCATACACATCGGCACCAGCCTCAAGCCCCGCGCTCCATAGCTTTAGCATATCCGAGGTCTGACCATTATAGTTCAGGTTCAAAAACTCCAGCAGCGCGGTGCTGTACTTGCCCTTGGTAAACGCATAGTAGGCAAGCTCCACCAGCAGGCTGTCAGGCTGTGTGCCGTCCTGTGCCTTATACTCCTCCATCATATGGTCACACAGTCTGAGTGCACGCTTAGGGTTCAGTCCCTCGAAGCCCGTTCCTGCCAAGAGGCTGTAAGCGTCCTCATATTTTCCATATATTATAAGAATTTCTATCAGCTTTATGCGGTGCGTCTCCATAAGCCTTTCAGGCTCGAACACTCCCTCCCCCTGCTGCGAGTCGAGAAGCCTTCTTATGTCAATGCCCTCATAATTATCATAATAGTAGTCAATAATCTGTGCGACAAGCTGCTGTCTGTATTCCGCGCACAATCTCCCATCCCGGGCAAGCCTGCCGTACATTCTTATGAGCTCGAGCGGCTTCACCTTCTGAGCCCTGCTCCTCTCGCAGAAATAAAGCGACAGCAGCAGGTTTCCTTCACAGTACGGCATGAGCTGCTTTATCATTAACTCGTTCGTGTACACACGCTCTAATCTGTACTCGACAGTGTCCTTATACAGTCTTCCGAAGCCGTCCTCAAAGCATATGCAAGGCTCCGAGGTATATATTTTTATGTAGGCACAGCCATTCTCGACAGGGTATTTTACCGTGTCAACGAGCTCCTTGTGTCCAACAATCACACTCTTTATTGCAGGATTTGAAAACGACAGCTTATATGTAAACATCACGTCCGCCGCACCCGCTGCGTTGGCAATGTCTATCTTGTCCTTTTTAAGGTACTGCGCGAGAACGACGCCCGTGTTCTCATCTGCAGTACCCCTTTTGAGTTCCTCGTCAACAAACTCATTCATTCTGACAGCATAGTTCGAATATATCTGAGGATTGTCCTCCTTATTTCTTATGATATTGGCATACAAGTAGGCTCTCAGACCTCTCTCGAGCTCGCTGTTATATCCAAAGTACAGAAGCACCATCTTCGGCAGCGGCGATGTGTCGTCCCTGTCCCTGGAGGCAAGATAATACTCATAAAGTCTTGTAACCCTTATGCCTCTGTCTATTCCCCTCTCATACCACTTGATATACTTGGTTCCCTTCATGCCGTTTCTAATGAGTATGCCGCATATCGCCTCGAGCACCTCATCGTCCTCGGAAACGGCGTACATCTTCGTTAGCAGCCTGTACAGCAGTCTCTGTCTCCCGTCAAAATTGCCCGCAAGCCCTGCTGCCTGCTTAAGGAGTTTTTCCTCGAGTATTCCCTCCTTGCAGCCGTACAGCAGCACATGAATTTCGAAATCGTTGAGCACGCGCAGCAGAAGCGGCTGCTCGTTTAATATCAGGCATGCCTCGAGAAACAGCACCGGGCTTCTCATTCCCCTGTTAAACTGCTCCTTTATTCTCAGAAGCTTAAGACTCTTGTTCTTAGACATCTCGACATCAAAATAAAGCAGTATCCACAATATTCTCCAGTCACTGCTCCCGTTCTCATATATATCCTTAACCGTCTGCGCCGTCTCAAGCGCGTATGTTCTGTCGCGGTTATAAAGAGTGCTCACATACAGGTAATAGCAGTAGAGCACCTCGTCATCTGCGCGCCCCGCTACCGCTTCGTCCCTCGCACACTCAAGATAGTACTTCGCCTCGTTCATCTTATTGTCGGTTATGAGTATCTGGCTCATCAAAAGACAGCAGTACGGATCGTCCTCGTCATTTTTTAGAAGCTCCTCCAGCGCCGTCTTAGACGCTGCCGCCCATGCCGCCGCGTCAATCCTGTTGAGTCTGAAATTCATGTAGGTTCTCATAAGCTTGATGACACTGCGCCTTTCAAATATACTTATGAGCCTGCCGTCATTCTCAGCGGTGTTGTCCACCCGTATCACCAGCGTCTTTTTCTCAAAAGGCGTTGAAAATGCAATACTTCCCATATTTCTTCCGGCATGAAGCCCCGAACTTCTAAGACAGAAGGTGTACTCAAGCTTTCCGCCGACAAAATCCTCGCCCGTGAGGCTCGTCCTGTCTATATCGATGAAGTCCCCGTCCGCGCTCACTCTAAGGTTCAGATGTCCCCACACGTTCTTTGAAACGACGACGCTCATATGCTGCTCGCCCTCAAAGCTCTCGATGCTTATTTCCTCCTTCTCAAGTGAAATACTCACCGCGCTCTTTTTATGAACGGCAATCAGAAACTCCTCCATAGCCGTCTTTATGTCAGAACCCTGCATCAGCTCACTGCGAAGCCTGCAAATGCTTAAATCCCCGTTTAAAAATACATCCGCAAAGTCAGCGTCGGCAAAAATTCTAAGTGCTTCCTTCGCATTATCCCTTGCAAGGTTGGCAAACTGGAACAGATTGGATATCTCACCCGCACCTGAGGAATATGCTCCCGCCACGACCTCGAACTCATACGGAACCTCTATCTCACCTCCGCTTGTGACCGCTATGATTGATCCCTCTATGCGGTCGCCCGTCTCTATCCCCGCCGCATCGACCTGATAGCCGACGACGCAGTTTGGTCCGATAAACTTCGATGAGTTAAGCCTTACCCGGTTGTTGGTTGAGTAAAGCAGTCCCTTTATCTCACGCCCGTACTTCTCGGATATGCATATGCTTCCGTCAGCTCCCTCGATATCCGCGCCCTTCCTCTTTGCCGAGGCTATTATCATCTCCGGCTCTATCAGCGCAGACAGTGGTTCATATTCAAATGCTCCTCTTGCGTATCTGTTAATCTGCTCCTTCAAGAGTTCTCCTCCAGTCGTCTCATGTGCTCATTTATATTCTTCTCATAGCCGTTATCCGTAGGCTCATAAAATTTACGCCCGACAAGCGTGTCCGGCAGATACTGCTGCTTTACATAGTGCATCGGATAATCGTGCGCGTAGAGATACCCTGTGCCGTGTCCGAGCTTCGCCGCACTCTTATAGTGCGCGTCCTGAAGATGAGGCGGAATGGCAGCCGTCTTTTCATTGGCAACCTGCGCCATCGCCTTGTCAATTCCAAGGTATGAGGCATTACTCTTAGGTGCCGTGGCTACATATGTCACTGCCTGTGCGAGTATTATCTGCGCCTCCGGCATTCCTATGCGTTCTATCGCCTCACACGCCGACACTGCGACCACAAGAGCCTGCGGGTCGGCATTTCCCACGTCCTCGCTCGCGCATATCATAATTCTTCTCGCAATGAACTTGATGTCCTCGCCTGCATACAACATTCTGGCAAGATAGTAGAGCGCCGCATCGGGGTCGGAGCCTCTCATGCTCTTGATAAATGCCGATATCGTGTCGTAATGGTTGTCACCCGTCTTGTCATATCTTATAACTCTTTTCTGTATGCACTCCTCGGCGACCTCGAGAGTGATGTGGATTTTCCCGTCCTCGGAGCGGTTGGTTGACATAATTCCCAACTCCACCGCATTGAGGGCATTTCTCGCATCACCGTTTGCGAGATCGGCAAGAAACTCTGCCGCGTCCTCGTCTATAACCGCATCGTATGCACCCATTCCTCTCTCCTTATCGTACACCGCCGTGTGGATAAGCGAGAGTATGTCCTCCTTCTCAAGCGCCTTGAGTTCAAATATGATGGAACGCGATATGAGTGCGGAATTGACCTCAAAGTATGGATTTTCCGTGGTCGCACCGATAAGTATGAGCGTGCCGTCCTCAACAAAAGGCAGAAGATAGTCCTGCTGTCCCTTGTTAAAGCGATGTATCTCGTCCACAAAAAGGATCGTCTTGCGCCCGTACATGCCCATGTTGTTCTTAGCCGCTGCGACAACGTCCTCCATGTCCTTCTTTCCCGCAACCGTGGCATTAATCTGCCTGAAATCGGCGCTCGTAGTGTTGGCAATAACCTTCGCAAGCGTCGTCTTTCCCGTTCCCGGCGGCCCGTAAAAAATGATGGAGCTTAGCTTATCCGCCTTGATGGCACGGTACAGAAGCTTATCAGGTCCTATGATATGCCTCTGCCCGACCACCTCATCGAGATTTCTCGGTCTCATTCGCTGTGCAAGCGGCGAATTTTCCTTCATGGAATTTTCTCTCATATAATCAAAAAGATCCATACCACGCAACTTCCTTCTGTAATAAAAATTATATATCTAAGTGCTTAGCCGCATAAATGCGGCACACATAAATGTGGCACACATATGTATTGTCAATTTATCATTATGTCCTCAACCGTGACAAAAATATAGCCCCGCGCCTTAAGCTCATCGACAATCCTGAGTGCTGCGGCAACCGACGAGGAATATATGTCATGGAGAAGAATTATATCCCCGTCCCTCACATTCTTCACTACATGGTTCACAATAGCGTCCACGTTGGTGGTATTCCAGTCCTGCGGGTCGACCGTCCAGAGTACCTTATTTAAGTTGATCATGCACTCGAGCTCATCATTGTAGGCACCGTAGGGCGGACGTATGTACTCGACCGGCTCACCCGTTATGCCCTCTATCGCCTCGCAGGTTCTCCTAACTTCATCGCACGCGGCTGAATCGTTGAGCGTGTCGAGCTTCAAATGTGAGAAGGTATGATTTCCTATGAGATGTCCGTCCTCCTTCATCTGCATGATGAGTTCCTCGTTTCCCTCTATGTGCTCCCCGAGTATGAAAAAGCTCGCCACAACGCCCCTCTTTTTCAAGCCGTCCAGCAGCTCCTTCGTATACACGGCGTGAGGTCCATCGTCAAAGGTAAGCGCAACGACATTCTCATAGAAAGTCGTCGACACCGGCACCTCCCCTGCACCCGCATTTTTCTCATATATTAGCACAAACAAAAATAAATCCAGACACAGAACAATGCATATCATTATTAACTTTTTAGACATATTCTTTTCCTTAAAATACACTTATCCGATTATATGCCCTCTGAGCCTGTACTTATAATTAAATTGTGCTTTTCTTTGAATTGTCCACACCCACATTTCCTTCGTCGTCAACCGATCTCGTGTCAACATAGCCCTCTATCTTATCGAGCTTCATCTTGGCAAACCTGTCCTCCTTAAGCTCAGGCTCAGGAAATGCCTCTTCCTTCTTCTTGCGTGGTGTTCCCGAAGCCTTTACAGGTGCCGTCTTGTAGCTGTCCATAGCCGTCACCGTGTTGTAGCCGAAGAACTTCACACCACCCTCCGCCGTCTTAACTGCGTCGACTGCCGCATGATAGAGTATATGCCTCGGTATCGTGAGTATCAGGAAAATACCAAGCGCTATGTAGTGGAAGGGCTCGTCGAAATCTCCGACATTCACGACGAACATCGCTAAGAAGAAAAGCTCCACCACATCAAAAATCATGTATCCGAAATAGTTCATTCCCTGCTGCTTAGTCATATTGTCGAACGCGTTCATTCCATACAGCGCGGCAATGTTAAAGAGCAGCGAATATCCCATCATAAGCACCATGAGTGACAGCTTATACCACAGCCTGCCGTTATACCCCGACACCGTGACCACCACCACATAGACAAGCCCGCACAACAGCAGCAGCATATTGACCGCCATGGTAATCTTACGCATATCAAATCCCTTATCGTTCTGTTTATCTGCCATGTCCTATCTCCTTATAAAAAACAATCATTGTCTATTGTAACACATTTTCCGGTGGTGTACAACCTAGTTCCTGCGGCTATACCGTTCCGTCAAATTTTGACAAATCCTGTCCCTTTAACGCCATCTCAAGAAGCTGCGGCAGCTTCTGCGGATTGCACGCAAAGCACGGAATACCGAGCGCAGCGACCTTCCCCGCCATCTTCGGGTCATAGTAAGGCTTGCCGCCGTCAGAGATTGCAAGCAACGAGATAACCGTGACGCCCGAAGCCTTCAGCTCCTCAAGCCTTCTTATGAGAGCCGCCCTGTTTCCGCCCTCCTCCAAATCCGAGATTATGAAGAACAGCGTCTTTGAAGGGTTGGTTATGAGCTGCTCACAGTATGCTACCGAGCGGTCGATGTCCGTGCCTCCGCCGAGCTGGAAACCAAACAGAAGGTCAACCGGGTCATCACATTTCTCCGTCAGGTCAACTATGTTCGTGTCAAACGCGACAATCCTTGTCGTAAGGCTCGACATAGATGCCAGTATACAGGCTATTATGGACGAATATATTACGGACTCGCCCATGGAACCGCTCTGGTCGATATCGAGTATGATATTCCACTTGTTCGCCGCCGAGGTGCTCGTCCTGTCAAAAAAGTAAAAATGCTCCGGCACTATGGTCTTTAACTCCTGATTGTAGTGTTTGAGATTTCTCGATATTGTGAGCTTGTAGTCTAACGCCGATGCCGACGGAATTGGTGAATGTTTTCTCTTATTGACTGCCGCAGTCACCGCGCGCCTTATATCCTGCTCGAGCAGGCTGTTAATCTGCTCGACAAGCTTCTTTATAAATTCCCTCACGCTGTCCTTGGAGCGCTTGGGTATCTGTTCCTTCAGCATCAAAATGGTGGAGGCAAGACCTATATCGGGCTCTAAGTTTTCAAGCAGTTCCGGCTCGAACATGAGCTGTTTTAGTCCGCAGCGGTTCACCGCGTCCATCTGTATGATGGTCACGATATCCTTGTCAAAGAGCGACCTGACATATCCAAGCCAGCGGCTTATAAGCGGATTGGAAGGCCCCTTTCCGCTGCCGCCTCCGTTTCCGAAGCCGCCCTGCTCCTGCCTGTTGTAAATGGCAGCAAGCGCCATATCCATAATCTGCTGCTCCTCGTCAAGCCCCTGTGCGCCCATGCCGGCAAAGCGCTCCTCGCTCTCCTGTCCTAATATGAGCCTCCACCTTTTTAATTTTTCCTTATCTTCCATATATAAATCTCCATTTTTTGAGCCCGCTACAGGTCAAAATCAAAATCCCCGAGGCTGTCCACCAGCTCCTTCTCATCTACCTGTAAATCTGAATTAACCGTCTCGCTCACCTGCTGTGCGTTAAGTCCCCAGACCTCGCCGAGATTTTCCGCTATCTCGTCCTTCTCCCTCGAGGTAAAATCCGAGAAGGCACGACGAAGGAACACGAGCGCCCTCTTAAACTGTTCATCGTCCAAGCTGTCCAGGTACTCGTCAAGGCTCTGCCACACGGAGACGCGGGCTATGAGCGCATACCGGTTCTTCAGCGACAAGCCCTCGAACCAGCCCGCCCCGAGCTCCGCGGGAATACCCTTTGACAACCTTCTCTTAATCTGGCGCTTAAGCTCCTCCCCGCTCATCAGACCACGCTCTAAAAGAATTGCCGCCGCACAGCCCGAAAGCCTTGGATTTAGGTCGTCTCTCATCGCAATCTCGTTGAGCGCCGAAATCCACGCCTCACTGTCAAGAAAATCGTGAGCCGCAGACGCACGGTTTAACTGCTCAATGGCATCTGCCATCGTATTTCCCGCTGCATCGTCGCAGACACATTCGCCCGGCAGCATAAGGCATGCCCTGTAAAAGAGCTGCTCCATGACGGGTAACAGCGGCTGTGTGTCTATCCTTCTCAAGCCGTTGTACTGCACCACAAACGACAGACGGCTGACCGCCCCGGCAAGCTCCCTCACCGCAGCCACGTCCACCGCCATAGCCTGCAACGCCCTGATGGTGTAGGATATCGTCTCCTCCATGCCACAGGTAAACGCGTCTTCTATGACACCCGCAAGCTCGTCTATGCCGCCGGAATTTTCCGTTCTCTCCTTAAAGGCAAACGACACCGCCTGCTTTATGGTGTCGCCCTTTAGCGCCGCCTCAACAAGCTCTATCTCCGCCTCGGGAGTCCACGAGAGCACCCACCTCTCAGCCCATGTCGCATCGTCCTGTCTTACAGGCACCTGCTTCACAAAACTGACCTTCAACACCCTCATCCTGTGCAGGAAAAAGGAGCGGTTGAGGTCAAGAAACGCCGTTCTCTCCGTCGAGGCATTCCTGTTCTCGCGAAGGTCAAGGCTTAACTCCATGGCTGTCATGCTGCGGTATTTCTCAAGCTTAAGCTCCCTAAGCTCCCTGTAAAAATCCTCCTGTATGCATGTCCTGCTGACACCGTCAGGCAGACTTCCTATTTTCGTTCCTATCTCAGCCTCAGCCACGGCAAGGCTTATCGAACTAAGCTCCCCTTTGCCGAGGCAGGTCACAGCCGCATCGCGGATATCCCTCAGTGCCGGAACTGACCCGCCGCGAAGCCCTGCAAGCGCGTTGGCAAGCCTCACAGCCTCAATCACCTCAGCCGACGACACGGGCGAGCCGTGCTCCCTCTGAAAGCCCGCAAGCTCCGCCAAATAGTGCTGCGTGGCATATTGCAGGTCGTTATTCTTAAGTCCGCGCCACAGGAGCTCGTAATAGCCCGGAGCCTGATTTCCCGCGCCATATCCCGAGCGCGTGGACAGTCTATAATACGAGTACGGCATCAGGGTGTGCTTTGCCTCCACCCTCGGAAGAAGCTTATACTCCTCGTCCGTCATGCCCTCATCGGTTTCTTTAAGTCCCGCCACATGGTATGAGCCCGTGACAATCACAATCTCCTCGGGACTATAGCCCTCCCTTATAGCTTCATTTATTTTGCGGCGCATGTGCGCCTCCCTCACAAGGCTTAACACATTCTCCCACTCTGTCTTTACGCTGAGCTCCCTGAGATTTTCCCCGAACAGGTTGCTTCCTTTGTGGTACGCCTCCGTATCGAGTGTGTGCTCGACGGTGCGCTCCCAGAACATGTCATGCCCGTCCTCGCCCGCCTGTCTGTCAAGCTTTTCATACACGCTCTCAGCTCTGTCACCTTCACAGGCTTCCTTTTCGGGCATGGCAAGAAAAACCTCCGACGGCAGGTCGATAAAGCGGCAGGAAGCACCATGGCTGTGACACCACTTCACCGCCTGATACTCCGGCGAGTACTCCGCCAACGGGTAGAGAATAGTCCTCACCGGCGTATCCACTGTGTACGCGAGCACCGCTATCGGAGGCTTCGCCTCACTGCGTACCATATCCGCCATCATGTCGTCAAAGTCGGCGGGGCCTTCCACAAGCACCAGCCTCGGTTTTTTCTCATCGAGGAAACGGCACAGATGAAGCGCCCCCGCGGGCGACAGATGCCTTATAACAAAAATATATGGATATTTCATACAATCCTCGCTTTTAACATATTTTCTATGGTAAAGATACCTTTAAAGCAGCTCCCTGCACGCATTATACAGCCCGCTCCACTTAGAACCGCGCTTCTTCATTACATTCTCAAGGTACTCTTTCCACGCGGTCACGTCCTTGTCCTCCTCCTTGATAACCGCGCCGGCAAGTCCTGCCGCCAAATCCTCGTCACTTATCTTTCCGTTACCGAAGCTCCCCGCAAGTGCCATGCTTCCGCACAGAAGCGATATCGCCTCCGCCGTTGAGAGCACTCCAGTCGTCGTCTTAACCTTCTGTGACTTGTCACAGGTCTCGCCATTTCTAAGTTCCCTGAATATCGTGCAGACCTTCTCAACCACATCGCTCTCAGGAAGTGAGGCGTTAAGCTCCATTCCTGCCGAGAGCTGTTCAACTCTGGTCTTTACTATATCAATCTCCGTCTCAAGGCTTGCCGGTGTCGGAAGCACCACGATGTTAAATCTTCTCTTTAACGCCGCGGACATCTCGTTTACGCCCTTGTCCCTCGTGTTAGCCGTTGCAATGACGGAAAAGCCCTTCTTTGCCGGAACCTCCATATTTAGCTCAGGCACTGATATTCTCTTCTCCGACAAAATCGAGATGAGCGCGTCCTGAACCTCAGAAGCGCATCTTGATATCTCCTCAACTCTAGCGATGCTTCCGTTCTCCATCGCATTGAACACCGGGCTCTTTAGCATCGCCTCCGGCGACGGTCCGTTTGCGATGAGCATGGCGTAATTCCACGAATAGCGTATCTGCTCCTCCGTGGTTCCCGCCGTTCCCTGAATGACATTGGTGGAACAGCCGTTTATCGCGGCGGTCAGATGCTCGGAAAGCCAGCTCTTTGCCGTTCCCGGTTCACCTATAAGTAAGAGCGCACGGTCTGTTACAAGTGTCGCAATAGCTATCTCGACAAGCCTCTCATGTCCTATGTATTTCGGTGTGATTACGGTATTTCCTGCCTTTCCACCGCATATATATGTACGCACCGAGCGCGGTGACATCTTCCAGCCCGTCGGTATCGGGTCTGTCTCATTTGCAATCAGCGCCTCCAGCTCCTTTTTATATAACTCCTCTGCCGGAAGCCTCAATGTATCGTTGCTCATTATGTTCTCCTTTTCTTTTATGGTAAATGTCAGGCGTCTGCAAAACGCCGCAAGCCGCACAAATGCGGTATTCTTTGTTACTAAAGTCAAAAATCTCCTCCCGGTATGCGATATAATTCATAATATAATGGGGGTGTTCAGAAAACAATTACCGCCTGACCGGGCTATTTTCACATAGCAGCGGTAAAATATATTCTATT
>CAMEEX010000068.1 GCA_945915235.1 uncultured Clostridia bacterium
ATATGTTGGTCATAAAGAAAAATGAATAATTGCCAACGTTTACTTGACACAAACAAAAATAAATTAGTGCTTGCAATGCTCATAACTTTGTGGTAAACTTTTGTCAACTTAGAGGAAAAGACACAAGGAGATATCCGGGTAGTAAGGATATGACCTCCGTATAGCTGTCTTTTTTTTTGAGAAAATTTAGGAAATAATGCATTTTTATACGAGATTTACATTAAATATACATTATTACTGAATTTTTATGCATGAGAATTTGCATATTAAGAAACAGCTTAAAGTACAGATTGAAAGGACAAATGGTGGTATAATGAAAGCTTTTCGGATTCTTGAGGACGGAAATGTATTTGAGGGAACCAGTATCGGTTCTGCGAGAGAAGTCATCAGCGAGATAGTTTTTAATACCTCAATGACCGGATATTTAGAGGTGTTGACTGACCCTTCTTATGCCGGACAGGCGGTAGTTATGACATATCCTTTGATTGGTAATTATGGAATATGTCGAGCAGATATGGAGTCCGGGAGACCATGGCCGGACGGTTTTATTGTCAGGGAGTTATCGAGAATCCCTAGTAATTTCAGAAGTGAAGATACCATCCAGAATTTCCTTGAAGAAAATGATATCCCCGGTATTTCAGGTATTGATACCAGAGCTCTTACAAAAATCCTCCGTGAAAAGGGTACCATGAACGGCATGATAACCACAAATGAAAATTATAACCTTGATGAGATTATTCCTAAGATTAAGGAATACCGCACGGGAAATGTTGTCGATAAGGTTACCTGCGCCGAGAAGTATGTGCTTGACGGCGACGGCTACAAGGTTGCACTTATGGATTTTGGCGCTAAGAGAAATATTGCGAGAAGCCTTAACAAGAGAGGCTGCAAGGTTACGGTATATCCGGCGAGAACCACGGCGGAGGAAATTCTTGCGGACAATCCTGACGGAATTATGCTTTCAAACGGTCCCGGAGACCCAAAAGACTGCGGAACTATAATTGATGAGGTTCGCAAGCTCTACGAGTCGGGCGTTCCGATTTTTGCAATATGTCTCGGACATCAGCTTATGGCGCTTGCAACCGGAGCAGACACACACAAGATGAAGTACGGACACAGAGGAGCCAACCACCCGGTTAAGGATTTAAAGACCGGAAAGGTATATATTTCAAGCCAGAACCACGGATATGTCGTCGATGAAAAGACGATTTCACCTGAGCTTGCGGTTCCTAGCTTCTGTAATGTAAATGACGGAACGAACGAGGGACTTTCCTATATTAAGAAGAACGTGTATACAGTGCAGTTCCACCCGGAGGCTTGTGCAGGTCCTCTTGACACGGGATTTCTTTTTGACAGATTTATAGAGATGATGGGAGGTGCAAGATAATGCCTAAGAATAAGGATATTAAAAAAGTATTGGTTATCGGTTCAGGTCCTATTGTAATCGGACAGGCTGCTGAGTTTGACTATGCGGGAACACAGGCGTGCCGTTCCCTCAAGGAGGAGGGCATAGAGGTAGTGCTCGTCAATTCGAACCCGGCTACCATTATGACTGATAAGGACATCGCAGACGAGGTATATATCGAGCCTCTCACAATCAAGTCTCTTGAGCAGATTATCATAAAGGAGAAGCCGGACAGCATTCTTCCTACACTCGGCGGACAGGCTGGTCTCAACCTCGCGATGGAGATTGCCGAGACAGGTTTCCTTGAGGAGCACAATGTAAAGCTTATCGGTACAACGGCGCTAACAATCAAGAAGGCAGAGGACAGACTTGAGTTCAAGACAACAATGGAGAAGATAGGCGAGCCTTGTGCACCTTCACTTGTTGTTGAGAATGTTGAGGACGGTATTGCGTTCACCAACACGATCGGATATCCGGTTGTTCTTCGTCCTGCCTATACACTCGGCGGAAGCGGCGGCGGTATCGCCAAGAATGAGGAGGAGTTAGTTGAGATTTTGTCTAACGGACTTCGTCTTTCAAGAGTTGGTCAGGTACTTGTCGAGAGATGTATTGCAGGCTGGAAGGAAATCGAGTACGAGGTTATGCGAGACAGCGCCGGCAACTGCATCACCGTATGTAATATGGAGAACTTAGACCCTGTAGGAGTCCACACGGGAGACAGTATCGTTGTTGCGCCTAGCCAGACACTTTCGGACAAAGAGTACCAGATGCTTCGTTCATCGGCACTCAACATTATCAATGAGCTTCAGATTACAGGTGGCTGTAATGTGCAGTTCGCACTTCACCCGACAAGCTTTGAGTACTGTGTAATTGAGGTAAATCCAAGAGTAAGCCGTTCCTCAGCTCTTGCTTCAAAGGCTACAGGTTATCCTATTGCCAAGGTTGCGGCTAAGATTGCGCTCGGCTACACACTTGACGAGATTAAGAATGCAATTACGGGAAAAACTTATGCAAGCTTTGAGCCTGCGCTTGATTACTGCGTAGTCAAAATCCCGAGACTTCCTTTTGACAAATTTATCCATGCCTCAAGAAAGCTCACCACACAGATGAAGGCCACGGGTGAGGTAATGAGCATCTGCACTAACTTCGAGGGCGCTCTTATGAAGGCAATCCGCTCACTCGAGCAGCATGTTGACTGCCTCATAAACGAAGATTATTCAGGATATTCTGATGAAGAAGTTGTTGAGATGTTAGGCAGAGTAGATGACAGAAGAATTTACGTCATTGCCGAGGCTATCAGAAGAGGAGTTACTTACGAGACAATCCATGATATCACCAAGATTGATGTGTGGTTTATCGACAAGATTGCAATTCTGGTTGAGATGGAGAATGCACTCAGAACCCAGCCGCTCACCAAGGAGCTTCTCCTGGAGGCTAAGAGAATTGAGTTTCCGGACAATGTGATTGCAAGACTTACCGGAAAGACCACCAAGGATATCAAGGCGCTCAGAAATGAGTACGGTATTCATGCGGCATTCAAGATGGTTGATACCTGTGCGGCAGAGTTCGAGGCAACTACACCTTACTATTATTCATGCTTTAAGAGTGAGAATGAGGTCATAAAGACCCACCCTGAGAAGAAGGTTCTCGTGCTCGGTTCAGGTCCTATCAGAATTGGACAGGGTATCGAATTCGATTATTGCTCGGTTCACAGCACTTGGGCGTTCAAGCAGGAAGGCTATGAGACAATCATTGTAAACAACAATCCTGAGACTGTAAGTACGGATTTCGATATTGCGGACAAGCTGTACTTTGAGCCGCTCACACCTGAGGACGTGGAGAACATCGTTGAGCTTGAGAAGCCGGACGGAGCGGTGGTACAGTTCGGTGGTCAGACAGCAATCAAGCTCACCAAGAGCCTTATGGAGATGGGCGTTCCTATTCTTGGAACAAGCGCTGAAGATGTCGATGCAGCCGAGGACAGGGAGCTCTTTGATGAGATTCTCGAGAAGTGTACTATTCCAAGACCGAAGGGACACACGGTATTCACGGTTGAGGAGGCATTAAATGCGGCACACGACCTCGGATATCCGGTGCTTGTAAGACCTTCCTATGTTCTTGGCGGACAGGGTATGCAGATTGCGATTTCCGACAAGGACGTAATCGAGTTTATGAACATCATCAACAGACAGGTTCAGGAACACCCTGTGCTTGTAGATAAATATATTGTCGGCAAGGAAATTGAGGTCGATGCGGTGTGCGACGGGGAGGATATCCTCATTCCGGGCATAATGGAGCATATCGAGAGAGCGGGTATCCATTCGGGAGACTCAATCTCCGTATATCCTGCACAGAGCCTCAACGACAAGGTTATCGCTACACTTGAAGATTACACGGGCAAGCTCGCAAGAGCTCTACATGTAAAGGGACTTATCAATATCCAGTTTATCGTGAGCCATGACGATGTGTATGTAATCGAGGTAAATCCTCGTTCATCGAGAACTGTTCCGTACATCAGCAAGGTTACCGGAATTCCTATCGTTAAGCTTGCAACCCGCGTCATAACAGGACATACAATAAAGAGTATGGGTTACACACCAGGACTTCAGGCTAAGGCAGATTACATTGCTATAAAGATGCCTGTATTCTCATTTGAGAAAATCAGGGGTGCTGATATCAGCCTCGGACCGGAGATGAAGTCGACAGGTGAGTGTCTTGGTATCGCAAAGCATTTCAACGAAGCGCTCTACAAGGCATTTCAGGGTGCGGGCGTGAACCTTCCTAAGCATAAGCAGATTATCATCACAGTTAAGGACGAGGATAAGCCTGACGTTGTCGACATAGCACAGCGTTTTGAAAAGCTCGGCTACAAGATATTTGCGACCTACGGAACCGCCAAGTACTTAAATGAGAGAGGCGTAAATGCAATCAAGGTCAACAAGCTTGAGCAGGAGGCACCGACACTTCTCGACCTCATTCTTGAGCACAAGATTGACCTCGTAATCGACAGCCCTTTAAACGGTATTGAGCACAGCGGCGATGGTTTCTTAATCCGCCGTCATGCAATCGAGACAGGTGTAAATGTTCTCACCTCACTTGATACAGCTCATGCGCTCATCACAAGCCTTGAAGTTCAGGACAAGCAGAACATGACTCCGGTAGATATTGCAACTATCGGAAACAGATAGGCAGTAAGTGGGAAACATATAAGTTTGAAAGCAGGACTTCTGGACATTTATTACCGGATATAGAAATGTAACATTAAAAGGACAATGCCATTTAGATTTGAATTAGTTCATTCTGAAGGGCATTGTCCTTTTTGTTGGTTTATTTTGTTTTTAACAGGAAAATCTGCTTATTTTACACCGTACAATCAATTAGTATCTGCCTTTAGGTGCTGTTTTAATCTCTATTTGTCTTTGATAAGGCTGTGAAGTTCCTGAAGTGACCTTACCTCAGATGAGCCGTTTTTCTTGACATAGGCTATTCCCTCGGCGGTTGCCTTGGCAGCAGCCATGGTTGTCATGTAAGGTATTCTTGCCTTAATAGCAGCCTTTCTTAAGTAGCTGTCATCATGTACGCTTTCCTTGCCGACAGGGGAGTTGATTATCAAATCAATCTCGCCGTTGGTTATGGCGTCAAGTATGTTAGGGCGACCTTCATAGAGCTTTTTAATCTTTGTAACAGGCAATCCGGCTTCAGCAATCAGGTTGTAAGTTCCGCCTGTTGCGAGAACCTTAAATCCGTTATTTACAAAGCTTCTTGCAACATCGACAACTTCCTCCTTGTCCTTGCGGTTTACGGAGATGAGAACGGTTCCCTCAAGCGGAAGCTTGGAGGATACACCTTCCTCAGCCTTATAGAAAGCCTCGCCATAGTGTGATGAAAGACCAAGAACCTCACCTGTGGAGCGCATTTCAGGTCCGAGTATAGGGTCAACCTCAGGGAACATGTTGAATGGGAAAGCGGCTTCCTTTACACCATAGTAAGGAATCGCTCTCTCCTTCATTGCAGGGATTGGCGATGGTCTGCCTGTGAGCTCACTTGTGATGATATCTGTTGCAATAGGAACCATTCTTATATCGCATACCTTTGAAACAAGAGGTACGGTACGGGAAGCTCTTGGGTTGGCCTCGAGCACATATACCTTGCCTTTTTCAATGGCATACTGCATGTTCATAAGACCCTTTACATGCATTTCCTCGGCAATTTTGCGGGTGTATTCCTTGATAAGACGTACATTTTCCTCTGAAATATGTACTGATGGAATAATGCAGGCTGAGTCTCCGGAATGTACACCGGCAAGCTCGATATGCTCCATGACAGCCGGAACAAATGCATGTGTGCCGTCACTTATGGCATCTGACTCACACTCGAGGGCATTGTTGAGGAAACGGTCAATGAGAATTGGACGGTCAGGTGTCACACCGACAGCAGCTTTCATATAATCGCTCATGCTCTCATCGTCATAAACCACTTCCATACCACGTCCGCCAAGAACATATGAAGGACGAACCATGACAGGGTAGCCTATTCCATTTGCGATACTTATGGCTTCGTCCACGGTTGTTGCCATACCTGATTCAGGCATTGGAATTTCAAGCTTATCCATCATGGCGCGGAACTGGTCTCTGTCCTCAGCAAGGTCGATTACGGCAGGTGAGGTTCCAAGAATTTTCACACCATTTTTCTCAAGTGAAGCCGCTAAATTGAGCGGTGTCTGACCGCCAAACTGTGCGATGACACCGAGAGGCTTCTCTTTGTTATATATGCTTAAAACATCTTCAAGAGTGAGCGGTTCGAAGTAAAGCTTGTCGGAGGTATCATAGTCGGTTGATACCGTCTCAGGGTTACAGTTTACAATGATTGTCTCAAATCCGAGCTTTTTAAGTGCGAGGGAGGCATGAACACAGCAGTAGTCAAATTCAATACCCTGACCTATTCTGTTAGGACCGCCGCCGAGAATCATAATTTTCTTATTATTCGAAACAGGGTTCTTATCAGTGCCGTTGTAGGTCGAGTAGTAGTAGGCACTGTTTTCGGTTCCCGATACATGTACACCTTCCCAGGTTTCATTGACGCCGATGCTTATACGTCTGTCCCGCACATTGTCCTCGGATACATCGAGAAGCTGGCTGAGATATTTGTCCGAGAAGCCATCCTTCTTTGCCTTGGTGAGAAGTTCATCCGATGGAAGTGAGCCCTTGAATGTGAGAAGCTCTTCCTCCTCATCAACCAATTCCTTCATCTGGGATATGAAGTAGCGCTTAACCTTGGTAAGCTCAAAAATTTCATCTACAGATGCACCTTTTCTGAGAGCCTCATACATGATAAAATGACGTTCACTCGAAGGAGTAACCAGCTTTTTCAATAATTCTTCCTTGGAGAGTGTGTCAAAGTTCTTTGCATGTCCCAGACCGTATCTGCCGTTTTCAAGGCTACGGATTGCCTTCTGGAAGGCTTCCTTGTAGTTCTTGCCGATACTCATGACTTCGCCGACAGCTCTCATCTGAGTTCCGAGCTTATCCTCAACGCCCTTGAATTTCTCAAATGCCCAGCGTGCGAATTTGATAACCACATAATCTCCGTCCGGAACATACTTGTCAAGAGTGCCGTACTTTCCGCAAGGAATATCGCGCAGGGTAAGACCTGCAGCTAACATGGCAGAGACAAGTGCGATTGGGAAGCCTGTTGCCTTGGAGGCAAGTGCAGAAGAACGCGATGTACGCGGGTTGATTTCGATGACTACTATTCTGTCTGTTACAGGGTCATGGGCGAACTGTACGTTGGTTCCGCCGATAACCTGGACCTTGTCCACAATCTTGTAAGCCTGTTCCTGCAATCTCTTCTGGCAGTCTTCGGATATTGTGAGCATAGGAGCACAGCAGAAGGAGTCTCCTGTATGTACACCGAGAGGGTCAATATTTTCAATAAAGCATACTGTAATCATGTTGCCTTCACTGTCGCGGACAACCTCAAGTTCAAGCTCTTCCCAGCCGAGAATGGACTCTTCAACGAGAACCTGACCGACAATACTTGCCTGAAGACCTCTTGCACATACAGTCTGGAGTTCTTCCTTATTGTATACAAGACCGCCGCCGGCACCGCCCATTGTGTAAGCAGGACGCAGAACAACCGGGTATCCCAGCTTGTCAGCTATGGCGAGGGCTTCATCGACAGAGTAGGCAACCTCGCTTCGTGCCATTTCAATACCGAGGGAATTCATTGTCTTTTTGAACTCAATGCGGTCCTCGCCTCGTTCGATGGCATCTACCTGTACACCGATAACCTTGACATTATATTTGTCAAGAACACCTGCTTTGTATAATTCGGAGCAGAGATTAAGACCTGACTGGCCACCAAGATTTGGAAGCAGGGCATCAGGACGCTCCTTGGCGATAATCTGTTCAAGGCGTTCAACATTGAGCGGTTCAATGTAGGTGACATCGGCAGTCTCAGGGTCAGTCATGATTGTTGCAGGGTTAGAGTTCACGAGAACAATCTTATAACCTAATTTTCTGAGCGCCTTACAAGCCTGTGTTCCCGAGTAATCGAACTCGCAGGCCTGACCTATCACAATAGGTCCCGAACCAATAATAAGTACCTTATCAATATCCTTAAGCTTTGGCATGGTATTTCCTCCCTAAATTTAATAATTACATTATAAGATAAAGTGGCAAAGTAATAAAGCTTAATTTTTGAAAAAAGTGAAAAAATAATTTTAACTGCTAAAAGAGAGGAAGAAGAGTATGGCAATTTGGAAATATCTGCCTAAAGTCAGTCAAATATAATGTAGTGGGCAGAGAAAAGACATGAAGAATAGCATAGCAATCTGGAAATATCAGTCTAAAGTATGTCAAATATAATGCGATGGGCAGAAAAAGAGCATAAAAAAGAACAGAGCAAGTCAAAATATCTGCCTAAAGCATATTAAATATAATACATTAGGCAGAGAAAAGACATGAAGAATAGCATGAAAATTTTAAAACATCTGCCCAAGCATATAAAATATAGTTGCAGCAGGCAGAGAAGCACCAGAATAATAAAGCTAATTTTAAGAAAACCGCGTCATCACGAAAATCAAAATCGCATATCTGTAATAGCAATAGATATCTCAGTGTGATATAATTAGCAAAAATGCTTATTGATGGCAGAACCGCAAGCAATGCTTGCAGTATTCAGTGGTATAAAAATGGAAAGAAAAAGGTGAAAATAAAATGGTCGATTACAAGAATAATTTTGACAGTATAATATTCGATGTGGACGGCACGCTGTGGGACGTGAGAGATGCGGTGGCTCATGCGTGGAGCGATGTTATCACGGAACTTACCGATTGGAAGATAAATTTTGATGGGAAGAGCCTTGGGGCTATGTTCGGAAAAACGATGGATACAATATTTTTCCACTTTTATCCGAATAGCACGCAGGAAGAATATGAGAAGATAACGGGAGTGATTTACAAGAGGCAGAAAGAGTATCTTATAAAATATGCCCCGTCGCTCTATGAAGGTGTAGCAAAAACACTTGAAAGATTATCGCACAAGTATAAGCTGTTTATAGTCACCAATGCACAGAGAGGCTATATTGATACTGTTTTTGCAGTGCATGACGTCCGGAAATATTTTACTGACTGGATGTGCTTCGGCGATACGAATGAGCCAAAAGATGTGACAATAGAAAAAATTATCGAGCGAAATAATCTTAAGAGTGCAGTTTATGTCGGTGACACCCAGGGCGATGCCGACTCATGTGAGAAGGCGGGGATTCCTATAGTGTATGCGGCGTACGGTCTTGGAAGGGTTGCGAAGCCTTGGAAGAGTATTGAGAAGTTCAGCGAACTGGCGGATATATTTCTTGATGAAAAAGAGTGTGACATGACAGAAGAAAATATGTCGGAAAGTAATATTCGTGTAGACAGTGAGTCAGAAAAAAACATCAAGATAACACAGATATTAAGTGATAATTTACAGAAGAACGGCAGCAAGCAGAAAATCAACACGGTCATCTTTGACCTAGACGGAACGCTTCTCTACACCATAGAGGACTTGGCGGCGAGCACCAACTATGCGTTGGAAAAGAATGATATGCCGGCAAGAAGTCTGGAGGAGGTCACGGCATTTGTCGGCAACGGTGTTGCAAAGCTTATAGAGAGGGCGGTGGTGCCGGGAACCGATAAGGCGCTTTTTGACAAGGTTTTTGCGGACTTTAAGGAGCACTATGCGGTGCATAACCTTGACCACACAAGACCATATCCCGGAATTATAGAGATGCTGTCAAAGCTTAGGGAGCAGGGCTATAGCATTGCTGTGGTGTCTAACAAGCTGCAGAGTGCAACCAAAAGTCTTTGCCAGAACTTTTTCGGAGATTTGATCAATGTTGTAGTGGGAGACAATCCGAATATGGCAAAAAAACCGGAGGCGGATATGGTAAACGAGGCACTCTACAGACTCGACAGGAGCCGTGCTAATGCAGTATATGTCGGTGACTCGGAGGTCGACATTGAGACAGCAAAGAATGCGGGAATGAGCCTTATCATGGTTGAGTGGGGCTTTAGAAAACGCGCGGATATGGAAAAGCTTGGGGCAAGCTGCTTTATTGATAAGGCGGAAAGGATATTTGAGATTTTGCATAAATATGCGGGCTGATAAGCAATTACTTTACTTTTGAAGCTGCTATTAAAAAAATCTTTACTTTTAAAATGGGTTTATGATATGATGAGTGCAAGCGAGTTGACATGTTGACATGATTAACGAGCGACGAAATTATTGAGTGAGCTATGCTCATGATATAATAAGTAAAGATGTGAAGAGAGGAATGAGAAATTGATATCATATGCCGGACTTGAAAAAATACTTAAAGAAAAAGGCATTGGAAAAACGGAGCTTAGCACAAAAGTAGGCTTATCTACACGCACGGTTGCCAAAATTGCAAAAGGAGAAAAACTATCTAATCGTAGTATAAATAGAATTGCAGATTATTTGAAGGTTTCACCGCAACTCCTTTGCCGTATAGAGTCGGATAATATAATTCTACAAATGCTAAGAGATGAAAAATATATACAGCTGTCCGGCGGTCTATACCATGAACTTCAGGTTAGAATGACATATAATTCAAATCATATTGAGGGAAGTAAGCTTTCAAAAGCTCAGACAAGATTGATTTTTGAAACCAATACGATTGACATTGGAGATGGGATTCCTGTTGACGATATTCTTGAAACTGTTCACCATTTCAGAGCAATAGATTACTGTATTGACATTGCAGAGGAAGAACTAACTGAAGAAATTATAAAAAAACTACATTACATTCTTAAACATGATACGAAAGATTCTACACTTTCATGGTTTGCAGTGGGAGATTATAAAAAACGTGCTAACGTAGTTGGAGGGAGAGAAACATCAAAACCATCAGAGGTTCCTAAACATATGAAGGCATTACTCGAAAAATACAATGCAAAGAATAATGTTACGATTGAAGATATTATTGAGTTTCATGCGGAATTTGAATATATTCACCCTTTTCAAGATGGTAACGGAAGAGTTAGCAGATTGATAGCATTAAAAGAATGTCTTAAAAATAATATTGTTCCTTTTATTATTGAAGATAGTAAGAAAAGCTTTTATTACAGAGGACTTTCGGAGTGGAGAAGTGAAAAGGGCTGGCTTGTGGATACTTGTCTTGATGGGCAGGATACATTTGTCAGATTACTTGATATGTTGAATATTCCGCATAGTTAAGAGCGTATAAGTCCATGTACGATTGTGAAGAAATTGACAATGTTTTGGCTTAAAAACTTTGATTTAACTTTTCACATTTTACATTCTATAATATATTTAAAAAGTATTTCCCTTATTTATCCTTGTACCAAAGCCGCAAGGAAAATAAGGGAAATTTTTTGCTTTTATTTAAAATATGACATACTGTTGTCATGTTTTTCATGGTAATATTACCTATATAAAGAAGCAGGTTGTAAGTAAAAATTCAAAATGCCTGTTGGCAGCAGAGCGGATAGCAGATATCCGATTGACAACGGCATTTACGATAGGGGGGTTAGGATTTATGAAGATTGACAGACAGTTGGGGATTTTATCGATACTATTACAGCGGGAAAATGTTACGGCTTCGTATCTGGCGCAGATGTTTGAGGTGTCCGTGCGAACAATAAACAGAGATGTAGAAGATTTGTGCAGGGCGGGCATACCCATTGTGACAAGGCAGGGCATAAGCGGCGGAATTTCGATTATGGACGGCTACAAAATTGACAGAACCATGCTGACGCGGGAGGAAATGCAGGATATCCTTGCGGGTCTGAGAAGTCTTGACAGCGTCAACGGCACCAACAGATACGGGCAGTTGATGGAAAAATTGTCGATAGGTTCCTCTGATTTTCTGGTGGGAAATCAGTCGGTGCTGATTGATTTATCCTCGTGGTATAAGGACTCGCTTGCACTGAAAATTGAGCTGATAAGAAGTGCGATAGAGCAGCATAAGGAGCTGGAGTTTCTCTATTATGCTCCCAAGTGCGAGTCGAGCCGCACGATTGAGCCGTATTATCTTATATTTCGGTGGTCGAGCTGGTATGTGTGGGGCTGGTGCAGGGACAGGCAGGATTTTCGCCTTTTCAAATTAAACCGCATGGACAAGGTTCTGGTATCTGAGAGAGTTTTTTCGCAGAGGGAGGCACCTTTGCCGGACTTGAGAGATGAAAGAGTATTCCCCGGCGGTATCAAGGTAAAAGCCATGTTTGAGGCTGACTGCAAATGGAGGCTGGTGGAGGAGTTCGGAACAGGGTGTTTTACAGAGCAAAAGGATGGAAAGCTGCTGTTTCAGGCAGACTATACGGACAAGGAAAATCTGCTCACCTGGCTTCTGACATTCAGGGATAAGGCGGAGCTGCTTGAGCCCGCGGAATTAAGAGACGAATTGAGGAAGAGTATTTTGCAGATGAAAAGAAAATATGATAACGACAACTGAGGAGGAGATATGTATGGATTCAAGATGTGGCATTTTGTGCGGAAAATGTGATTGGAGGAAAAAAGGAAAATGCAGGGGGTGTGTCAACATTGACAAGCCTTTCTGGGGAACCTGTCCGGTAAAGGGCTGCTGTGAGGACAGAAAATTGGAGCACTGCGGAGAGTGCAACGAATTTCCATGTGCACGGTTGGTGGAGTTTGCCTATGACGAGAAGCAGGGGGATTGCGGCGTAAGGCTTGAACAGTGCAAAATATGGTCCGCGCAAAAAGAGATGAGATATGTGTGGATAGATGATTTTTTGATGAAAAAAACAGGTGTGACAAAGCTTCCGCCGCAATGGAACTGGATACGCTACGCAGTAGGAGGAAAGATGTTCGCTGCGGTGTGTCTTGGAAAGGAAAACAAGCCCGTTTATATAACGCTGAAACTGGAGCCGGAGGAGGGAAGCTTTCTGCGCGGACAGTATGAGGATATTATTCCAGGCTACTACATGAATAAACAGCATTGGAATTCCATCAATCCGAATGGCGAAGTCGAAGATGATTTGTTAAAAGACCTGCTGGATAAATCGTACAATCTGGTGCTTGGAGGGTTTAGCAAAAAGAAACAAAAAGAAATTCTGGAAATGGAAGGTGTGACAAGTGGCATTTGATTATAAAAAGGAAGACAGAGAATTTTATATGCCTAAGAACAGACCTGAAATCGTGAATGTCTCGCCGATGAATTATATTGCGGTGAGGGGAGCGGGAAATCCGAATGAGGAAAACGGGGCATATCAACAGGCGATAAGTGTACTGTATGCCGTGGCATATACCTTGAAAATGAGCCATAAGACGGAACACAAAATTGAAGGCTTTTTCGAGTATGTTGTCCCGCCGCTGGAAGGATTTTGGTGGCAGGACGCGCAGCAGACAGCAGGTGTGGACTATAGCAAAAAGGACGCCTTTCAATGGATTTCGGTTATCCGTCTGCCGGATTTTATTACCCAAAAGGATTTTGACTGGGCTGTGGAAACTGCCACTAAGAAGAAAAAGTTAGATTGCAGTGCGGCACAATTTATGACTATAGATGAAGGTCTGTGTGTCCAGATGATGCACTTGGGTTCCTTCGATGATGAGCCTGAAACAGTGGCTTTGATGGACGAGTACATAAAACAGAAAGGCTATGTAAATGACATGAATGCAAGCCGTTTGCACCATGAAATTTATATGTCAGATGCAAGAAAAGTCGCTCCCGAAAAATGGAAAACGGTTATCAGACACCCGATTAAGAAGGCATGAAAATTCGTAATTGAGAAAGACGGCGTTTCGCGGTATAATGGGAGCAGGTGAGGCGGAGTGAGCAGAGGATACTTTTTGACAGGAGTGCAGAAAGGCGAGGCAGTGTAGGGCATATAATAGCTTAGAATTAGCGGGTGGTTACCGCTTAGATTTTGGCTGCCGGGTATAAGGCGGTAATAAATGTACTAAGTCAAAGAAAAAATATCCATAATTACCGCCCACAGTCATTAGATTTTATTTTAGGCGGTAAAATTGGCAATTCTTAATCGAAAAAAGTTTTAATTATGAAAAATTTTACCGCCTGTATGGACAATAAAATCACATAGGCGGTACGGTATCGTAAAAAAGTGAAAAATGGAGGCTTTTTTTACCGCCGCAACGTAAAAATTGAATTGTCAGGCGGTAGCTAAACAGATTACATTGAATGCCGGTTAGAAATTGCCCTCGCATGGTGTAGGTAGTTTTTATCAAGAGAAAGCTTTGAAATCCAAGGCGAGGGTCTTGACGAAGCGACAGGTGAAAAAGATTATGTAATGGCATGGCAATGGAGTTGATGGAACCAAAAACAGATTTTCCGGGAGGTATATAACATATGAAAGCTATAATAAATCCGCTTGAGGGTATAGTTATTGAAGATAATTTATCAGCGGTGACACCGCATGCGGCGCAGGGGATAGAAATCAAGCTTGGAATGAGCAAAGATGAAGTTGCTGGGATACTTGGCAGAGCCGAAGGCGAGAACGGAAACAGGCATTTTTATTTTGACAGCGAGCTTGCCATAGATTATGACGAAAGAAACACAGTTGAATTTATAGAGTTTCTTGGTGGCATAAGCGGAACATTGCAGCCCGTCATCTATGGTGCAGCTGCTTTTGAGAGTGACGCGGGCGAGTTGTTTGACATTTTAAAGTCCCATAATTCCGGTGAGATTGAGGACAACGAAGACGGTTATTCATACTGCTTTAAGGAAATCAGTATCGGGCTATACAGAACCTCAACACCGGAAAGCGTTCAGATGGATATTGAGGAGATGAAGGCTGATGGAGTGGTTGACCAGAGTTATATAGATGAGGAGCTGATGAATGCCAATCACTGGGCGACCATAGGTGTCGGGAGAGCAGATTATTACAAAATATAACAAAGTAAAAGTCGTGGACGAGCTTTTATTCTGACGCAGCTTAATTTTCAACTGTTTAATTAATATTTTTCCTATATTCCGTCGGGGAGCATCCGGCAAGTTTTTTGAATACCTTTGAAAAATAGTAGGCGTCGTGAAAACCGCATTTAGAGGCAACCTCGTTGCAGGTATACAGACCTGTGGCGAGGTATTTTTTTGCGTTCTGGACGCGTATGTGGCTGAGGGTCGAGAATATGGTGTCGCCCGTTTCCTTTTTAAATACACGGTTGAGGTAGTCAAAATTACAGTGGAACATCTCCTCAATCTTTGCGCTGTCAATGTCCTCGCTATAGTTGGCAGAGAGGTAGTTACGGAGGGCTATGACGTATCCGCCCGCGCGTGAGTCGGCGGCGATGGAGTGGGCGAGGCTGCGTCTGTAGTTCTGCGCGAGCATGCCGATAAGCTCACACAGCAGGCTGCTCAT
>CAMEEX010000069.1 GCA_945915235.1 uncultured Clostridia bacterium
GGGCACCCTGCCGTTTTGCCGTGCACTTATATATCATATTTTTTTATTTTTTGACAAAAAATAAAAAAGGAATTGAAGGATTTGACATAGTATATAAAAATAGAGGCTGTTTTTGAATGTTAAACAGCTTTGGGAGACAACAGGGTGGCTTTCATATAAAAAGAGAGGAAAAAGATGAATATAAGGGAACAGCAGGAAGCTTTTGAGATGGAGTACCTGAGTCCTTATGCAGCCCTTTCAAAGAACAGTGCCGGAAGAGATGTACCTGAGCCTGAGTGTGATATGCGGACGGTGTATCAGCGCGACAGGGACAGGATACTTCACTGTAAATCATTCAGGAGGCTCAAGCATAAGACTCAGGTCTTTCTTGCGCCGGAGGGCGACCATTACAGAACGAGGCTTACGCACACACTTGAGGTTGCACAGATAGCAAGGAGCGTTGCGAGGGCACTGAGACTTAATGAAGACTTGACGGAGGCTGTCGCGTTAGGGCATGACCTTGGGCATACGCCATATGGACATGCCGGAGAGGCTGCTTTAAATGCGGCGCTTGTTGCGGACGGGTTTTCAGAGGGCTTTAAGCACTATGTACAGAGCCTGCGGGTTGTGGAGAAACTTGAGAAGGACGGAAGAGGACTTAACTTGACAAAAGAGGTTCGTGACGGGATAGTTAATCATGGCACGGACAGGATGCCGGCAACGCTGGAGGGAAAAATTGTCAGGTTATCTGATAAGATTGCCTATATCAATCACGACATAGATGATGCCATAAGGGCACATATTATGTCGGAGGAGGACATTCCGAAGGAGTTTACGGATATTCTTGGAGGTTCAACGTCGGACAGACTCGATACTTTGGTGCATGACATAATATATAACAGTCAGGGAAAGAATGATGTTATAATGTCGGACGAGGTATATTCAGCCATGAGAGGGCTGAGAAGTTTCATGTTTGAGAGTGTATACACTAACCCGACGGCAAAGAGCGAGGAGGTTAAGGCGAAGAAGCTTCTGCGTGAACTTTATGAGTATTATAATGAGCATATAGATGCACTGCCGGAGAATTACTTTAATCGTATATGGGGCAGGGATGAGCCGGTGAACATTGTTGTATGTGATTATATTGCAGGCATGAGTGACCAGTATGTGGTGCACAAATTCGAGGAGATATTTGTGCCGCGGTCATGGACATATAAGGAGTAGTGAGGAAAGAGTGCTTTATTCGGAGGATATTATTGAGGAGGTCAGGGGACGAAGTGACATTGTGGATGTCATATCGGGGTACGTCAGACTGACCAGAAAAGGCAGTTCATATTTTGGACTCTGCCCGTTTCACAATGAAAAATCACCTTCTTTTTCCGTATCAGGCTCAAAGCAGATGTTTTACTGTTTTGGATGCGGTGAGGGAGGAAATGTATTTTCATTTATAATGAAATATGAGAACTATACATTTCTTGAGGCAGTAAAGATGTTGGCGGACAGAGCCGGGATACAGCTTCCGGAGGTCTCTATGTCGCCCGACGAGAGAAAACAGCAGGACTTTAAAGCGCAGCTTTACGAGATAAATAAAGAGGCGGCCATGTTCTACTATAAGCTTCTCAAATCGCCCGGAGGGCAGAGGGCGTATGATTATTTTAAAAATAAGCGTATGCTGTCCGATGAGACGATAGTGCATTTCGGGCTTGGGGCATCGGGAACGTACAAGGACGAGCTGTATAGGTATATGAAGAGCAGGGGCTACAGCGATGAGCTTCTGAGGGAGACAGGTCTTTTCATATACAATGAGAGGGAAGTGCGCGACAGATTCTTTAACAGGGCGATGTTTCCGATAATGAATTTATCGAACAAAGTCATTGGATTTGGCGGAAGAGTCATGGGTGAGGGGGAACCAAAGTACCTTAACTCACCGGAGACGAAGATATTTGATAAGAGCAGAAATCTGTTCGGACTCAATCTTGCGAGGAGCTCGAGAAAGAAGAATATGATAATCTGCGAGGGATACATGGACGTGATTGCCATGCATCAGGCGGGTTTTGACCAGGCGGTGGCATCACTCGGAACGGCTCTTACGACGGGGCATACCTCGCTGATGAAAAGATACACGAACGATGTGCTGGTGTGCTACGACAGCGACGGTGCGGGAACAAAGGCGGCAATCAGGGCGATAGGCATGTTAAGAGGCGCAGGGCTCAGAACCAAGGTTATCAACATGAAGCCGTACAAGGACCCCGATGAATTTATAAAAAATCTCGGTGCCGAGGCGTTTCAGGAGAGGATAGACAACGCGCAGAACAGCTTTATGTTCGAGCTTTCGGTGCTTGAGAGGGACTACGATCTGCAGGACCCTGACGGCAGGACGGCTTTTTTGAATGATGCAGCGAAAAAACTCGTTGATTTTTCGGACGAGGTGGAGCGAAATAACTATATCGCTGCGGTGTCGTCGACATACCATATAGGTGTCGACAGCCTTGCAAGGCTTGTCGGAAAGTGGGCTGCACATGAGCTGGCATCCGGAAAGCGGACAAGCCGTAGTCAGGAGCCGGCGCCGGGGAATGATATGACCATAGAAGGACAGCAGACTGCCGGGCGGCGTGCTCCTAAGAGGGAGAAGGACGACGGCATAAAGAAGGCTCAGAGACTTCTTCTGACGTGGCTTATAGAGGAGCCGCAGTTGTATGCACCTGTTTCAAAGTATGTCAAGCCCGATGATTTTACGGAGGAACTGTACTACAAGGTGGCGCTCTTACTGTTTGACCAGCTTGAGAGAGGCGAGTTAAATCCGGCGAAGATTGTATCGAGCTTTACCGAGGAGGAGAGCCATAAGGAGGTTGCAAGGCTTTTCAACACGGAGCTGCCCGAGGACATGGAGCTGAGAGATAAGAACAAGGCGCTTGACGACATTGTGATGAGGATTGTGAAGAACAGCCTCGACATAAAATCGAGAAATATAAATGACCCTAATGAGCTGCAGCGCATCATGCAGGCTCAGAATGCGGTAAGAACATTGCATATTTCATTGAACTAAGGGAAAAATAAGATTAATTATGGAAGGACGGACATGACGATGGATGAGAACATGTTAAAATTCGATGAAAAATTAAAGGAACTTCTTGCATCTGCAAAGAAAAAGAAGAACACACTTGATTATCAGGAGATTATGGATGCTTTTGCGGAGATAGACCTTGACCCTGATAAGATGGACAAGATTTTCGATTTTCTTGAGGCGAGCAATATAGATATTATTCGTACCACGGATGACGATATGGACGATGAGCCGATTTTACTTGGCGATGAGGACGATATCGACATCGAGAAGATTGATCTGTCAATCCCTGAGGGCGTGAGCATCGAGGATCCTGTAAGAATGTACTTAAAGGAAATCGGTAAGGTGCCGCTTCTCTCAGCCGAGGAGGAGATTGAGCTTGCAAAGAGAATGGAGAACGGAGATCAGAACGCGAAGAAGAGACTTGCGGAGGCGAACCTTCGTCTCGTTGTAAGTATCGCAAAGAGATATGTCGGACGTGGCATGCTCTTCCTTGACCTCATTCAGGAGGGTAACTTAGGACTTATCAAGGCTGTCGAGAAGTTCGACTATCGCAAGGGCTATAAGTTCTCCACCTACGCCACCTGGTGGATTCGTCAGGCTATAACAAGAGCCATTGCTGATCAGGCGAGAACCATCAGAATTCCGGTGCACATGGTTGAGACCATCAACAAGCTTATCCGCGTGTCAAGACAGCTCTTACAGGAACTCGGAAGAGAGCCGTCACCTGAGGAGATAGCAGCAGAGATGGACATGCCTGTTGAGAGAGTCAGAGAGATATTAAAGATTTCTCAGGAGCCTGTTTCCATGGAGACACCTATCGGCGAGGAGGAGGACAGCCATCTCGGAGACTTTATCGAGGACGACAATGTTCCGGCACCTGCAGAGGCAGCAGCCTTCACGCTTCTTAAAGAGCAGCTTGACGAGGTTCTCTCAACACTGACAGACCGTGAGCAGAAGGTGTTAAGACTGAGATTTGGTCTTGAGGACGGCAGAGCCAGAACACTCGAAGAGGTAGGCAAGGAGTTTAAGGTAACAAGGGAGCGTATAAGACAGATAGAGGCAAAGGCTTTGAGAAAGCTTCGTCACCCGAGCAGAAGCCGCAAACTCAAGGATTATCTCGACTGATGGAAAAGGAAAAAAGTCCGGTTAAGATGTCCCTGAGATTACATAGGGTCGCAGACATGATTACTCCCGGACTCACGGTTGCGGATATCGGGACGGATCACGGGTATATTCCGATATATCAGGTTCTCACAGGCAGAGCGGACTATGCCTATGCTTGTGATGTAGCTGAGGGACCTTTAGGAAGGGCGAAGGACAACGTGGCGCTGTACAATGTGGGTGACAGGGTACGGACGGTGCTGTCGGATGGTCTCGAAGGACTTAAAGACATCAAGGAGAATGTGCCAAGGGCGATAGTGATTGCAGGAATGGGCGGTACGCTCATATGCCGCATATTGAAGGATGGCGCTGACGTGGCAGGGCAGGCGGACGAGCTTGTGCTGTCGCCGCACTCGGAGTGGTATGAGGTCAGATGTTTTCTTGCGGACAACGGATATGAGATTACAGACGAGGATATGCTAAAGGAGGACGGCAAATATTATGTCATAATGAAGGCTGTCCGTATGGGCGAACCTGAGTCAGTGCGGGCTGACGCACAGCCTGACGAGGATGGGCTGAGGTTCGGCCCGGTTCTTATGAGAAAAAGGCACCCTGTTCTAATCGAGTATATTGAGAAGGAACTGGATACTTGTGCAAAGATAAAGAAAAATCTTACCGAGAACGGCGGCAGCGGTGCGAAGGAAAAGTTTGCTGAGTTTGAGGATAAGGAAAGAAATCTCAAAAGAGTATTGGGGAAGATGGGTAACTGAAAAGTGACAGGGAGGTAAAATGTATGAAGCTTATTGAAGCGGCTATGGAGGCGCAGAGCAGATATCCGCACAGGATTGTGCTTGCAAGGGTTGACGGCAAGCTCTGTGAGCTATCAGGTGATATATTTGTTCAGGATAACCGCAGTTATGAGTGGGTTACGACAGCGGATACATCGGGCATGCAGACATACAGAAGGAGCGTGACGCTTCTCATGCTTAAGGCTGTCAGGGATGTGTACGGAAGGGCAGTAAAAGTATGCGTAGAGTATTCGCTCAGCAGAGGTTATTATTGCAGTGTATCGGGAGATGTCGAGGCAGATAGAGATTTTATAGAGAAGGTTTCGGAGCGCATGAGGGAGCTTGTCGACAGTGCCCTTCCGTTCACTAAGTTTACGGTAGGTCTCGACGAGGCAATCAGGATATTCCATGAGGAGGAGATGTACGATAAGGAGAAGCTTTTCAGATACCGCAGGGCATCGAGGGTCAATCTGTACGAGCTTGACGGCTACAGAGATTATTTTTATGGTTATATGGTTCCTGACACAAGCTACCTTACGGTCTGGCAGCTATTCCTATATGACAAGGGATTTGTATTGCAGCTTCCCGAGAAGAAGGCACCGGAGGAACTTCCGGAGTTCAATCCTCAGCACAAGCTCTTCCATGTGCTTGACGAGTCCACAAAGCTCGCGGCAAAGCTTGGAATTGAGAACGTCGGTGATCTGAACGATGCGGTTGCAAACGGCGAGATTAATGAACTCATACTTGTGCAGGAGGCTCTTCAGGAGAAGAAGATAGCCGATATTGCACAGGATATTGCCTCAAGACCTGAGGTGAAGTTCGTTATGATAGCGGGACCTTCATCGTCGGGAAAGACCACCTTCTCACACAGGCTGTCCATACAGCTTAGGACACAAGGGCTTAAGCCGCACCCGATAGGTCTTGACGATTATTTTGTAAACAGGGAGAACACTCCTAAGGACGAGGACGGCAACTACAATTTCGAGTGTCTTGAGGCGCTGGATATAGAGCAGTTTAACAGCGATATGACAAGACTTCTTGCGGGCGAGGAGGTGGAGCTGCCATCGTTTAATTTCAAGACCGGACGCAGGGAATACAAGGGTAATGTCAAGAAGCTCGGGGCAGATGACATTCTTGTTATAGAAGGCATACACGGACTTAATGATAAGCTTTCACACTCCCTTGACAAGAAGAATAAGTACAAGATATATATAAGTGCGCTCACACAGCTCAATGTCGATGAGCACAACAGAATACCTACAACCGACGGCAGACTGATAAGACGTATGGTGAGGGATGCGAGAACGAGAGGCACGACCGCGAAGGGAACCATAGCAATGTGGGAGTCAGTAAGGAAGGGAGAGGAGAAGAATATTTTCCCTTATCAGGAGACCGCCGACGCGATGTTCAATTCGGCGCTTCTGTATGAGCTTGCGGTTCTTAAGCCATACGCGGAGCCGGCACTCTTCGGTATCAGGCCGGGAGAACCCGAGTACGAGGAGGCAAAGCGCCTGCTGAAGTTCTTAGACTACTTCCTTGCAGTGGGAAGTGACGAGCTGCCTAAAAATTCCATTATCAGGGAGTTTGTCGGCGGAAGCTGTTTTAAAGTGTAAAACAGTGATATTGCAGACATAGCTGAAATGTGCAGCAGGGAAAAATAAATATAGACAAACCAAATTAAATGGTTTACTTTTTGGCGAAAAAATGTTAAAATAATGAATACCAGTTGGCTGAATAATCGCGGCTGCAGGTGTCGAAAGACCGCAGGTGAGGAAAGTCCGGGCTTCATAGGGCAGGATGCCGGATAACGTCCGGTGGGGGTGACCCTAAGACCAGTGCAACAGAAATATACCGCCACAGGCTTGTGCCGAGGTTCCGTAAGGACGTGGTAAGGGCGGAAGGGCAGTGTAAGAGACTACCGCCTGTCTGGTAACAGACAGGGCACATGTAAACCCCATCCGAAGCAAGACCGAATAAGAGGCAGAGACGTGGCCCGCCAGTCTCAGGTAGGTCGCTTGAACCTGTTGGCAACAGCAGGTCTAGATAGATGATTATTCACGACATAACCCGGCTTACAGGCTGACTGGTGTTTTGTTATTTACCAAGAGGAGATTTCTTTATGTATAGTCGTATAGATAATGCGAAGAGTCATAATGTAAATATGAAATTCGCCAAGGTGGTTTTACAGAAGGATTTTGTTATTTTGAATGCGGAGGAAGCCCTGTATGATTTTCTGGGTAACAACTCCGTTTCTTTTTTTTATAAACTGATTCACCCTGATTACGAAGAAGAGTTCCTCTTAGCGTGCCGCGGGATGAAACCCGGTGAGAAGTACAGCATCATAACACTTTTGAGGGACAAGGACAATATCTATCACCCTGTTGACCTTCATATCAGCATGTCCATGCCGATGGAGAATGATGACTGCTTCTATACTGCGGACATATACGGGATTGATATGATAGAGGAGTCCTTCCTCAGCAATCTGCAGAAGATGGATAAGTACAGAATGTTCATGGAGATAGGCGGTCTTGTGTACATGGAGTTCTGGCCGGAGACGGGCAGGATAGTTTTTTATGATTATGTCACGAGAAAGTCGCACATACTCTATGAGGACGTGATAGATAACTGGCACAGGGATGTGATTAAGTCGGCAGTCGACAAGGGCAATAATATCGCTGAGATAGGGCAGTGGTACGAGAAGCTCATAGAACTCGAAAACCAGTTTTCAATCACCGTAAAGACGGGATTTCTGAATATGAACCATGTGCCTGAGACATTGTCGATAAATGCAAGATATATTTCAAGGCACAACGCTGATGTAATAGTGGGAATTGTAAACAGGAGAGATATAACTGACGACGATATGCCGTATTATCTCACGAAGGCGGGTAAGGACGCCGCGACGGGGCTGTTAAACAAGCGTGCGCTTATTGAGTACACCAATGACATGCTTGCGGGCGCAGGTACGAAAAAGCTCTATATGGTATTGATTGATATAGATAATTTCAAGAACATCAATGACACCCACGGGCATCTCATGGGTGACAAGGCGATAATGGTGCTCGCGGAGTCCATAACGGAGGCAATCGACGGAAGAGGTGTCGTGGGAAGGTTCGGCGGTGACGAATTTTTTATACTGACTGAGGATATTCCCGATGAGCAGCAGCTAAGGCTCTTTCTGAAGGCGATGCTGTCGAAGCTTCGCTATAACCAGACGATGAAGCTTGGCAGTATGCGTTTCACGTTGTCAATGGGGATATCGCAGTATCCGGATGCAGGAAAGAAATTCGATGATCTGTTCAAGCTTGCCGACAAGGCTCTTTACATAGCCAAGGACAAGGGAAAGAACAGATACATAATCTACAGGCCGCAGCTCCATGACTCCATAGATGTCATCGGCAGACAGACGCAGACTGGGGTTTATCCGGACTACATAAAGACGTTAAAGTCCACGGTAAGGAATATATTGGTGGATAAATCCGGGGATATAAAGGGTATTCTTGAAGAGATAAAGAATACATTTGGGCTTGGTGCGGCTGTCGTGTACAGAGGTTCGGATTTCGAGGCGACAGAGCATACGGACAACTGCCCTGAGGGACTTCTTAATGTCTCCTTTATGGGTAGCGAGCGCTACCGCGCGCTTCTGTCCATTGACAATGTACTTGCGCTTAACAACCTTGAAGCCATCGAGCGCGAGGACGAGCAGGTATACAATAAGCTCTCATCGTCAGGCTGCTGTTCCTTCGTGAGCGTGCTTCTTCCCGGCTCGTCGAAGCAGGAGTACATTGTATCCTTTTATGTGTTCGGAATGAAGCGCAAGTGGGGAAGTGCCGAAGTGGACTACCTGACCATTCTCGCGGAGACGATATATAGTGCGCTCGGTGAACCGGCTGAGATGTAATCTCGGAATTGATAAGAAAACCGACGGATAACATGGAAATATTTATGTAATATAAAAAACTGCCATATACGGAACGTGGTATTTCCGTGTATGGCAGTTTTTTGTGCTATATTAAAACTTGGTGTATTTCTCCTCGCAGTACTTGCAGCGGTACACCTGCTTCTCCTCGTCGGTGAGGTAGAATACCTGATCAAGCTCCTGCTCGATTGAGGTGATACATCTTGGATTTTTGCATTTTATTATGTTGGTTACGGTCTTAGGGAGTGTGAGCTCCTTCTTCTCGACAATCTCGCCATTCTTAATGATGTTGACAGTGATGTTGTGGTCTATAAAGCCAAGGATATCGAGGTCGACGAGGTCTAAACCGCCGTCAATCTTGATAATGTCCTTTTTACCCATTTTCTTGCTCTTGGCATTTTTAATGATAGCTACACAGCAGTCGAGCTTGTCCAGACCGAGGGACTGGTAGATGTCCATGCAGCGGCCTGCCTGAATGTGGTCGAGCACGAAGCCCTCAGTGAGTTTTCCTACATTTAACATGATCTTATCTCCAATCTGCCGCGTGCGGCGGCACAAATATTGATGTTATTTATCTGACCCTGGTATCATGTCCAAAAGATACATGATGAGTGCCATTCTGACATATACGCCGTACTGTGCCTGCTTAAAGTAAGCAGCTCTCGGGTCATCGTCGACCTCGACGGATATCTCATTTACTCTAGGAAGCGGATGGAGAACTATCATATCCTCCTTGGCAAGAGCCATCTTCTCACGGGTCAGGATGTAGTAGTCCTTCATTCTGAGATATTCTTCTTCGTTGAAGAAACGCTCCTTCTGGACTCTGGTCATGTAGAGAATGTCAAGCTGCGGCATAACCTCATCAAGGCTTGTTACCTCCTCAAATTCAACACCCTTAGCGGTGAGAACGTCCTCCCTGATGTAATCCGGCACACGAAGCTCCTTAGGGGAGATGAGTATAAAACGGATATTATTGTATCTGACAAGGGAATTTATAAGAGAATGAACTGTACGTCCGAATTTTAAGTCACCGCAAAGCCCTATTGTAAGACCATCAAAATGACCCTTCAAAGCCCGGATTGTCATAAGATCCGTGAGGGTCTGTGTCGGGTGCTGATGACCACCGTCACCTGCGTTGATTACAGGAATTCTTGAATGCATGGAAGCAACTAACGGAGCGCCCTCCTTAGGATGTCTCATTGCACATATATCTGCGTAACAGGAAATAACACGAATTGTATCTGCAACGCTTTCACCCTTGGCTGCCGAGCTTGAGTCTGCCGATGAGAAGCCGAGAACGGAGCCGCCGAGATTGAGCATTGCCGCCTCAAAGCTCAGACGTGTGCGGGTGCTTGGTTCGTAGAAGAGTGTGGCGAGCTTCTTGTCGTCCATGACGTGTGCGTACTTTGACGGGTCAGCGGCTATGTCTGCTGCAACATCAAGGAGCCTGTCCAATTCCTCAACGGATAAGTCGAGCGGACTTAACAGATGTTTCATAACATTTTCCTCCTGAAATAGATTATTATTTAACTAATATAGGCGTCACATAACGCTTTTCAAACCATTATACATTTTTTGAATTGATACTACAATATATTTTTGCAATTATTTTGTATTTGTTCAAAAACAAAATAATTGCAAAAATAGGCGGGGGGGCAATCAATCTATGTGAATACAATTAATTATTGAAAAAAATATAAATATAATTAGTGTTCACAAATATAAATATCCGGGAGGGATAGTCAAATGAAAAGGTATTTTAAGTACATTGCGATACTGCTAAGCTTTGTGATGGTATTTTCACTCAGCGGTTTTGCGGTATTGCAGACAGCAACAAATGTATTTGCGGCGGACAGTCCGAGCGCAGGGGATAACTCAGGAACGGGTTCTAAGAGTCCAAGCGCGGGGGACAATACAGGCGATAATACAGGTTCAGACAGCCCAAGCGCAGGTGATAATTCCGACGACGAGCAGAACAGTTATTGGGAGTATACCGAGAATGAAGATGGTACGCTGACATTAATTAAGTTTAATGGAAAATTTGAGGAAACAACCTATAGCATACCATCACAAATTGATGGCAAGACGGTAACTGTAGTGGGGAACGGGGATTCAAGCGGTATATTCAGTTGGAGCTGTTTTGGAGATTTACGCAACGTCAGTATAAAGATTCCGGATACGGTTGTTAAGATAGGAGAGTGGGCATTTTCAAATGATTTTATAAAAGAAGTTTATATACCTGAGAAAATTGAGGAGATTGGGAAATATAATTTCATGTATTGTGCAACGCCTACATATGTGTATGGGTATTCAGATACTTGTGCTAAACAGGCAGCAGACCTTTATACTAATACAATATTCGTTTCATTAAATACTGATGCAGGTGATTTAAGAAATGATGAATTCAGATATCATATTGAAAATGATGAAATTACAATCGACGAATATATTGGCGGTAAAAATGATGTCTTAATTCCGGATAAAATTGATGGTAAGACAGTTACCCATATAGCAAAATGGGCATTTTATGATAAGGGTATTAAAAAAGTAGAATTTCCATCAAATATTGTTGAGATTGGTCACTATGCTTTTTATAAAGCAGATTTGACAAGTGTGACAATTCCGGAAAGTGTAAAAGAGATAGGAAATTATGCATTTGAAGGTAATAAAAATTTAGAAAAAATCATAATTAAAAGTAATCAGGCGTCTTATGGATATGCTCCTTTTGGTGGTAGCCATGGATATATGACAGTTGGACCAATGGGAAGCGGCGCAAATTTGGAATATGCATGGACTGATGAAGTACCGGAAAATGTATTTGATGGTATGATGCTCAAAGAGGTAAAGCTTGTTGATACCATAAAAATTATCGGTTTCAGAGCGTTTTCAGGTACAACTTTTTATAATGATAATATAGAGTTCCTTCCGGAAGATCTTGAAAAAATTGAAAGCTGGGCATTTAACCACAATATAAGCAGCATTACAATTCCTGCAAGTGTCACAGATATTGATATCAATTCATTTGGAGGTTTAGCAAGTCTTACATTGGTGATAAATGGATATACAAATTCAAGTGCAGAGGAATTTGCTTTAAAGCTGCAATCTATGGGAAATTTATGTAAAATTACTTTTAATTCCATTGGAGTATACGAGAAGCCAACTGAGCCGGAGGAACCGACGGAGACACCATCTGAAACTCCAAGTGAGACACCGAGCGAGACCGAGACAGAAACGCCTACCGAGACTCCATCTAAGCCTGAGACTCCTATCGACAACGATGTTCTAGACAGCATCAACAACGGCGAGAAGGTAGTTACAAAGGAAGTAGAGGCAGGAAACGGAAGTGTCGTTCCAACTGATTTCGTGGCAACGGCAATCGAGAAGGGGGCACAGCTTGTACTCGAGGTCAAGGGAACGGACGGAAATCCTCTTGTAAAGTACACCTTCGACGGAAGCAAGTTTACAAAGGCACCTGATGCTAACTTCAAGCTTGACGTAGCCTGCGGCGAGAAGAACGCAGTGACAGCGAAGGTTAAGGAGCAGTTAAATACGGCAGATGAAAACTCAATTTTCCTCTGTGATTTCGAGCATTCGGGAGAGTTGAACGGAGAACTTGCAGTTACAGTATATCCTAACTACGACAACGGAACAGAGTTAAAGCTGTTCTACTATAACGAGGCGACAGGCAAGGCGGAGGATATGGGACAGACAGTGAAGGTTGAAAACGGAGAAGTTACATTTACCGTGACACATTTCTCGTCATACCTTCTTGTCAAGGCTTCGGATATCAAAAATGATGTAACCCTGGGCGAGCCGGAGAACCCGAGCCAGACCGAGCCGGGGACAACAAACCCGGAAACAACACCAAGTGAGACACAGCCGGCTCAGCAGGAGACTACAGCTAACCAGACCGAAACAGAGCCAACATCAACAGAGCTTGAGACCGGAAGCTATGTTGCACCTTCAACAGGTGCAGGAGCAGGCTCAGCGGCAGCACTTGTCGGCGTGATGCTCATGGCATGCGGCGCGGCAGGAGTATGTGTTGGGAAGAGAAAGAAGTAAGCGGAACAAGTATTTTGCGAGATGATTTGCGTATCAAAGAAAAGGGAAAATAATAGTATAAAAGAGAAAACGATGATATAATCGTAAATCAAATGGGCGGTTCACACTCGGCATAAAGCGGGTGCGGACCGCTTTTCATATATGCGGTTGCTGACGGTTTCATAGGTTATGGTTTGCTTCTTGTTTTCTTTGGCAAAAAATAATTGTCATAGGTGATACATTGTGTTAAACTTGATTTAACTATAGGTGATGTGTTTTTTCTACGGATAAAGATTATGAGATGTTATGATGCCGGTTGAAATATGTGAAGGGAGAGCAGATGTATGGGCAATAAGGTGGTAATAGGCAGACAGGACTTTGCTTCACTCAGGGAGGGAGATTATTTTTATATTGATAAGACGGGTTTTATAAAGGAATGGTGGGACGCAGGTGATGATGTTACACTTATAACACGCCCGCGCCGATTTGGAAAAACCCTTAACATGAGTATGCTAAACTGCTTTTTCTCAAATAAATATGCGGGAAGAGGAGATTTGTTCGAGGGACTGTCGATATGGAATGATGAGAAATACAGACAGCTTCAGGGGACATATCCTGTTATTTTTCTGAGTTTTGCAGAGGTTAAGAGTACCGGATTTTATGAAGCCAGAAATACGATAGCGGCTATAATAAATGACGTATACAAGCAGTATAGATATCTGCTCGACAGCGATATAATAACGGAATGCGAGAAGGAGATGTGGAACAGGCTTGAAAAGTATGTCATTGAGCCGTCAATGAATACTGAAGAGAATAATTCAATGATACAGAGAGCAATTAAGGACTTATGTGGCTGCCTTTCAAGATATTACGACAGTAAGGTGATTATCTTTCTTGATGAATATGACACACCAATGCAGGAGGCATATGTGCATGGGTACTGGGAGGAATTTACGGCATTTTTGCGTAATCTGTTTAACAGCACATTCAAGACAAATCCGTACCTTGAGCGCGCAGTGATGACGGGAATAACGAGAGTATCGAAGGAGTCAATGTTTTCCGATTTGAACAATCCAAAAGTGATTACGGTTACATCTGAGGAATACAACAGGTATTTTGGATTTACGGAAGCGGAAGTGTTTGATGCACTTGAAAAATTCGGATTGTCCGACAGGAAGGCAGATGTAAAGAAATGGTATGATGGTTTTACGTTTGGTTCCCAGAGAGACATTTATAACCCGTGGTCAATTATAAATTATCTGGACGAGAAAAAATTAAGACCGTACTGGGCATCAACGAGCTCCAACGGGCTTGTGAGCCGTCTGCTGCAGAAGGGCTCGGCGGAGATGAAAGAGTCTATGGAGGAGCTGCTTAAGGGGGATACTATAGTAGTAAACTTCGATGAGCAGATAGTGTTCCATCAGCTTGACACAGACGAGCGTGCGGTGTGGAGCCTGCTTGTTGCGGGAGGGTATCTCAAGGTTGACGAGGTCGAGTACCGTGGAGAACTTTTAGAGCCGTGGTATCATCTGTCAATCACAAACCTTGAGACGAGAAGCATGTTTGCGAATATGTTTAAGGGGTGGTTTAATTCGACAGCAGCCAATTACAACAGATTTATATCGTCTATGGTATCAAATGATATTGAAGCTATGAATTTATACATGAATAGAGTGGCATTGGAGACATTCAGTTATTTTGATGTTGGTGGAAGCGGGCAAGATAGTGAGCCTGAGAAATTCTATCATGGATTTGTATTAGGACTTATGGCAGACCAGAATGACAATTATGAGGTGCGCTCCAACCGTGAGAGCGGTTTCGGCAGATATGACGTAATGCTGATACCTAAGAAGGAGAAGCTGCCTGCAATAGTAATGGAATTTAAGGTTCATAACCCTAATAGGGAGAAATCCTTATCGGATACAGCCGGGACCGCCCTCCGTCAGATTGATGAAAAAAATTACGACGCCGAACTGCTTGACAGGGGAATAGAAAAGGAACAAATAAGGCACTATGGCTTTGCATTTGAGGGAAAGAAAGTGCTTATAATGGAATAATAGTGGAATGGAAAGCAGGCTCAGCAGCACTTGTCGGCGTGATGCTCATGGCATGCGGCGCGGCAGGAGTATGTGTTG
>CAMEEX010000070.1 GCA_945915235.1 uncultured Clostridia bacterium
CTTTGAGGGAAGTAACAGCGGTTATAAAAATGCTGTATCGGATAGAGATATTCTTGGGGAGGTCTACAAGGATGCAGAAGCTAAAGAATTTGATATATTAGTTGTATATAAAGATGACCGACTAGGCAGACGGATGTGGGAAATAGGCGGATATGTAATGTCATTAAAAAGTTTAGGAGTTGATATATATACTGTCAAAGATGGGTGTATTTCTCCCGAATCGGATGATATTATGGGGCAGATGGTTCTTGCACTACGATATGGTAATGCACAGAAATCAAGCTCCGACACAGGACAGCGAGTAAAGGACACCGCACAGAAGCTAGTACAGAAAGGAAAGTTCATGGGTGGTTCTGCTCCATTTGGATATACCCTTGAATACTCTGGCGAAATCAGTAAGCATGGACGAGCATTAAAACATCTGGTTATTGTTCCAGAGCAAGCCGAGGTTGTAAAGCATATTTATCATTTATCTTATGATAAAGAATATGGTTCAGCTAAAATTGCAAAAGAATTAAATACGGACGAAAAATACAAATCACTTGCTCCGAATGATGTATGGAAAAGTGGTACTGTTACATCTATTCTTACTAATCCAATTTACGCAGGACATACAGCATATAAAAGAAGGGAACGCAAAAACGGAAAGTACCGCAGACTTGACAGCGATGAGTGGGTGTTATCAGTTGAAGCAAATGATAATATTACAATCATTGATGGAAATACATGGAACAAGGTGCAGGAAAAACGAAAAAAGCGTGGCGATAAATATACAAAGAAATTAGAGAACAAAGATGTTACAGTTATTAGGAGGAATGATGGTATGTTAGCCTTAGTTGATGTTTTACATTGTGGCTACTGTGGGTGTAAAATGGTGAATGGAAGCAAATATAATTATTGGACGATTAAATCAACTGGAGAACGTAGAACAAAACAAATTCCAATCTATAAATGTCAAAACGCATGGCAGGGAGTACCACACGATAAAACAAAACAACACCGAGCCGATAAAATTGAACCGATTGTTTTTGAAGCTCTTGCAAAATACATTGGTAAACTGCAAAAAAATGAAAATGTATTTGAACAAATTCAAACTAACCAGAATACCGAGAAAAAGGCTCTTGAAAAAATAGTTGCTAAAGAAAAGCAGGAACTTGCAAAGATACAACAAAAAATTGATGTAATGGAAGGCAATATACCTAATGCAATGTTGGGAGAATATCCACTCTCTCTTGAAGAACTGGTTGCTATCATCAATAAGCATAAGGAACAATTAAAAGCACAGCAGGAAGTAATCCGACAAAAAGAAGCTGATTTGAATAGTGTTTCTGTCAATGTAAATGAATGGCAGGAACTTAGGAGTCAGATACCGACATGGCAGGAAGTTTTTATGAATGCCGATACAGCAACCAAACGAGTACTGGTTGATAAACTGATTGAACGTATTGATATTACAAAAGATGATATTGTAATCCGCTTCAAAATCAATATCAATGATTTTTTTCAGCAACCCCGAATCAGTGATGGTTTCGGGGTACCGGAACAAGGGCTACGACTTCACGATAACCACCTCGACGGCATACGACCACAAATGGATATACGGCCGTAACATCTTTGACACCATATCGCGGATTGTCGACGAGATATTTGCCAACTACGTCTCCCGCCCGAATGTAAAACAGCCGATACTCACCCAGTACTGCGACGGAAAGCGCGTGTCCTGCCCTAACGCCATGAGCCAGTGGGGAAGCAAGGTCCTCGGAGATGACGGCTACAGCGATATTGAAATTCTCCGCTACTACTACGGAAGCTCCGCATACATCAACACAGCCGAGGAAATCAGCGGTATCCCTGCCTCATATCCCGGATACGAGCTCACCATCGGCTCCTCGGGCGAGAAAGTGCGCCAAATTCAGGAGCAGCTCAACACCATCGCAAACACCTACACAAACATACCGAAGGTTGCAGTTGACGGAATTTACGGCGAGGGAACGCAGGAGGCGGTCCGCCAGTTCCAGAAGATATTCAATCTTCCACAATCCGGTGTCGTCGACTACCCGACCTGGTACAGAATAAGTGCAATATATGTCGCACTGACAAGAATAGCGGAGCTGCAATAGACGGCTCTGCTATTTTTGCTTGAATACAAAATTCCTCTGTTATATAATATTAATATTGCATAAGTGCATTATATGCAGGAGGTGCCTAAGTGACAAAACACAATATAAATAATTCCAATGAACTGGAATTTGCAATTTTTTGTATTGAAAATATTGCTGCAAAGCTGAATGTAAATGCAGCCATTGTCTATGATGCCCTTACTAAAAAAAGCAGCATTTTAAACGATTATATAATACCGGAATATGAAATACTTCACACACAGAGCAAAGAATATATTGTAGACGATATTCTTGACGTTATGAAAGAAAGAGGAATTACAATATGAAATTATATCACGGTTCATGGCTTGAAGTTTCTGCGCCCGACCTGGAACACTCACGGTCAGATGTGGATTTCGGAAAAGGCTTCTATACAACTCCTCTTAAGGAACAGGCTGTCAAATGGTGTGGCAAATTCAAAAGACGTGGCAAACAGGGAATTGTCACATCTTATGAATTTGATGAACATACATGCCACGACCTGAAAATATTGAAATTTCCTTCATACTCCGAGGAATGGTTAGATTTTATCCTGAATTGCAGAAGTAAAAAGGACACCTCCGATTACGACATTGTTATGGGCGGTGTCGCAAACGACAAAGTATTTAACACAGTTGAATTATATTTTGACAATTTGATTGACAAATCAGAAGCTCTTAAGCGTCTTAAATACGAAAAGCCAAATATGCAGATTTGTTTCCGAACCCCCGCTGCACTCAGCTATTTACATTTCGAAGGGAGTATCAAAGTATGACCGCCAATCCTATTTTGCTTCAAAAAAAATATGCACGGATAGTTGACCTGTTCGCCAAAAGAATAAATATATCCGTTGACGCCGCACTTGCTTTTTTCTATCATTCAGAGGTATATCAGCTTATGCGCGAGGGAGTCTCGGATATGCACTGCATGAGCGACGGCTATCTCGCCGAAGAGCTTGAATTAGAATACAAAAAAATTTTACCATAACCAATAAAAAAACGGTACCTGATTTCTCAGACACCATATTTTCTACCCACCACATACATCGGTACGAACAGCCCCAGCAAAAATGCGAAAAGCACAACCATGGAAAATACAAGTCCCACAACCCACTTAGGCATAAAAAGCAGCATAAGCATACACAAAAATGGCACTATAACCAACACCGTAGCGTCCCACTGTTTCAGTACTTTTGTGATTGGCTTCCAGTTTCTGTTGTTAAAGTACAAGCCGGGCATATTCATATGAAACATTCCATCGGAATAGGTTCCTATTTTGTTTTCATCGTAGTATGAAGGAAGTCTGTCCTTCATAAAAAGCCAGATATAAATTCCAAATGTTATCCCAAGTATTTCCAATGTGCCAAAACCTGTAATACAGTTGATATACAGCACATCTCTCCCTGCTTTAAACACCGAAAACAGTATCACCACACAGACAAGCACCTCTGCCATGGATATCGCCAAGAGCTTCAGGAATATGTGGCGGTCTTTCTCAATTCTCTGCTTTCTCTCCTCGGGAGTCTCCTCCTCCGAAAATGTGACCGCCCTTTTCACGAGCTGCTCTACCTCGGTAAAGCCAAGCTTAAAATCTTCCTTCCTTTCAGCTTCAATCCTTCTTCCCTGCAACAGTTCCATGACCGTAACTCCCAGCGCCTCCGATAGCGGCACCAAGAGAGATATATCAGGAAGGCTCAAGCCTCTCTCCCATTTACTCACCGCCTTGTCAGACACAAAGAGTCTGTCCGCAAGCTCCTTCTGTGTGTAGCCCTTCTCCTTTCGCTGTGCCGCGACAAACGCACCGAACGCTTCCCTGTCAATCTCATAATTTTCATAATTCATTTTGTCAGTACCGCAATTTCTGTTGTCCACATCACAATTTCCGTAATTTCTATTGTCCATGTCACCATTTCCAAAATTTCTGTTGTCCATATAAATCCGCCCCGGTCCTTTCAAATTAACATAAATAATGCAGACAACCCCAGCCCCGCAACAACCATCGTCATCTAAACAAGACTACTGCCGCATCTGTAATTGTCTGCACTAAATATATTACAAATATGCCATTTTCACAACCGACCAGCGGTAGAGTCACCTAAACTGCCGCATGAAACCAGAATACCTTGCAGAATTCACAGTCCGGCTCACGTTTCATGCAGTGCTTAACTCCTGCCGGAACCATGAAGCACACTCCCGGCTCTAATGAAATCTCATCATCACCAATCAGAGCCTTTCCATGTCCTTCGAGAACGAAGAAACCCTCCTGGTCCTCATGCGCTCCCGCATGCTCAAGATTATACTCCGTGCGCGTGTATATCGACACACCACATCGGCAGCCGTTGACACAGCCCTCATTTTCACCGAGCAGGTCATAGCCCGTGTGCTTCCCCACACTTTTAATAACATCATCTAACTTCACTACAGATATCATATATTTTCCTCTTTATTCTTAAAATACATCAAAAATATCTGCTCCCGTTTAAATCTCAAACTGCTCCATGATATGTACCATCATCTGTACCTGCGAGGACTGCTCCTCGCTTACTGCTGCCGTCTCCTCAGATGCCGCAGAGTTGTTGTTGACTATCTCGGCAACGCCCGCGATGTTGGTATCTATCTTCTGAATGTTCTCGGACTCCTTCTTGAGCGCGTCGGCGATATCGCCCATCATGTTCATAGCCTCTCTGGCGCCGTTCATAACCTCGCCCATATTGATGACAGCTTCGTCCGCAATCGCAATTCCCTTGTCTACTGCGCTCACCGTGTCCTCGATAAGCTTGGTCGTCTCGCCTGCCGCCTGTGTAGACTGCTCCGCAAGATTTTTAACCTGCTCCGCAACAACCGCAAAGCCTCTTCCCGCATCTCCTGCGCGCGCTGCCTCGATTGATGCGTTGAGTGACAGGAGATTGGTCTGGCTCGCGATATCCTCAATGGTTCCGATGATGCTTCTTATCTCCTCGGAGCGCCTGCTTGTCTCGCTTATAGCCTCCTTGAGCTCCTGCATCTTGTCGTTGCTCTCATCAAGAAGATGTCCCGCATTCTCGGAAATCTGAGCCGTCTTTCTCGCCTCGTCGGAGCGCTCCTCCATGCTCTTTGACATGGCATCAACCATCTCCGATACCTCCGAAACCTTCATCGCCTGGTCCGTACAGCCCTGTACGAGGTCTGTTGCCGCCTGTGCAAGCTGCTCTGAGCCGGCATCGATCTGATTTGCTGCACTCTGAATGTTGCTCAGTGTGTCCTTCATGCTGTTAATAATCTTGTAGAGTGAGTCCTTTATCTCAACAAATTCGCCCACATAATTCTCGACAAGCTCCACCTTGTAATTGCCTGCCGACATTTTTCCGAGAACCGCCGAGATTTCCCCAATCATCTTCGTGAAGTTGTCGTTCATAAAGATGATGGCTCCGACCATCGTTCCTACCTCTGTTGAATCCGCCTTCAGATCCATCTTGTTCACAAAATGTCCCTGTGCGAGTTCCTCCATCTGCTCCGATACCTTCACAATAGGAACTAGGAGTTCCTCCCTCGAGAACTTCATTGACGTGGCAATCTTTCTAACAATTGTCGCAAATGAGAGAATGAACACAGCCATGCTCACATACATCGCAATATTCAGCTTGCGCTTGCTGCGCGCCATACGGGTCTGGATATCATTTATGCAGGTGTCCGTGCCGATGTAATCTCCTGAACCGTGTTCTCATAAGTATCGCCGAATACAAGCGCGATTGCACCCTCGGTGTCTCCTGCTGCCGCAAGCTCCATAGCCTCCTCCTCAAGCGGCACAAGACCATTGGACATCTCTGCGATGTGCTCAAGCTCCGCCCACTCATTATCCCTGAGATTGTTTGCTTTCAGACCGTCCTAGGCTATATCCCTGTTCTTGTCCTCGTTAAGCTCCTTCATGTAGTTGTTATAGTACTCAATATTGCCCGTGACCGCATACGACTGCACGGCGGCGGTGAGTGTCTTAGACCCAATTCTGTACTGATTAAGATACATCGTATTCTCAAGCTGCTTAGCCGACACTGAGTTGAGTAACAGGTTCATCACAACAAAGATAAGCAGAAATGCAATTCCGATTCCCACTATACGATAAGTGTCCCTCACGATTTTCTTGAGCATTACTGCCTGCCCCATGACCGCTCTCTGGCCGTCATGCCTACGGTTCTGATTTTCCATATCCATGATGCGTCCTCTTTTCTTCATAAGTCTTATAATGATATCTATGATATCGAATTGCTCCGCACTGCGTGCGCCACCATCGCAATAATCCTATTAATTTGATACCATTGTATCACCTTACAATTTTTTTCTCAAGGCTATTTGCACCATTTATTGTGAAATAATATGATGTTGAGGTCAAAAGGTATTTTGACCTCTATGATATCGAATTGCTCCGCACTGCGTGCTCCCGCAATTTTCTTAATCATTCTCGTTCTTTAACTCGTCGATCAGATTATCCTCCCTGATTTTTGACACCGAGTACGCCATCGACACGCCGACAACTGCGAACACTCCGACAACAGCTATCACGATGGCATACCATGGAATGTAAAAGCGTATGGCAGTCACCTCACCATACACCTTGAATATAACCCACGACAGCACCACCGACATAGGCGCTGCAAAGATTATGGAGCGTATGCCATAGAGCAGGCACTCGAACACCATCATCTTCTTAATGCCGCTGTATGGCAGCCCGACACTTCGAAGCATCGCAAAATCCCGTCTTCTCAGAGATATGTTTGTGGATATCGTATTAAATACATTTGCGACACATATAAGTGCCATGAGCGTTATAAATCCGTAGGAAAAGACATTTATGAGCACGAGAAGGTTTTTGCGCTGATTGATATTTTCATACGGGTCGTAGAAGGAATAGTTACTTGCATTATAACCCGCCTCAGTCAATTTTTCCTTCACACCCGCAACCATCTTGTCATGCACGTCCCCGTCCTGCTTTATGAAGAAGTACTGCGTACCTGCCCTCAGCCCCGTCGTATTATATTTGGAACTGTAAGGGAAAAGCAGCACAATCTGATAGCCGAAGCTCTCAAATTTGTACGGCAGCTCTCCGACTATTTTGCCGACCGGTATCTGTACCGGCTCTTCATCTTCCGCGCATTTTACCGTAATGGTGTTTACATCTTCATTTACTAAATCGTAATTTACGTTGTAACGGCGGTACTTGCCCGACTCACTGTCATACTGGTATTCCACCGTGTTGACCGTATTCTTTAATATTACCGGCGCGTTCTCGTAGTCCTTAAACTCATCGTCCGTTATTCCAAGCTCATCAAGGCATTTCCCGTACTGTTCATCGTCTATGAACAACGCCATTGCGTCCTCAACAAATTCCCCCAGACTATCAGCGTGATAAGTGACAACTCCCTCGCGCAAATCCTCATCATCAATCAGCTCACCTGTTTCTGCCCTGTACAGCAGATAGCTGTCGCTGATATCCTCCTTATCCGATATTATGCTATAATTATAATTCCAGAAACAGTATGAAGCGTCGAGCACGCCGTCGGCGCTGAGTATCGCCGCAAGCCTTCCGTCAAGCCTTTCCGTATCTTCCTCATTTACCGTATATCGCAGATCGTAATTTCCCACGCTTATATTATCTCCGACGTAGCCCTTGAGATAGCTGCAAAACGAGCTGGTCACTATGAAAAGCGTAATGCTCATCGACAGTGAAAAAATTGTCACGCGGTACTTTTTCCTGCTTCTGGAAAAATATCTTCTTGCCAACATTCCCGGCATGCCGAAAAGTTTCTGCGTGATGCGGTATTTTCTGCCGGCATGCCATCTCGAGCGCGGAATTTTCACGTCCTTGTGCTGTCTTATGGCGTCAATGGCAGACACTCTCGTCGCCCTCGCAGCCGGTATAACCGCAGATATCGCAACCGTTATGAGCGCGATGACAACCGCCGCAAGTATCGCATAGCCGTTGACCACCAAATCGACCGAATACGGACTGGTGAGAATATAGTTAAACTTGTTTCCCACAAAATGAAGCGTGATGCCTATACCGATAATTCCGCACACGACGCCCACCGGAATACCTATGAGCGAAACCATGGCCGCCTCGCCGAACACCATACGTCTAAGCTGTTTTCTGGTCGCTCCGACGGACGACAAAAGACCGAACTGCTTCGTCCTCTCACCGACCGATATCGAGAACGCACTGTAAATCATGGAAACGGAAGCCACAATGATTATCGCCACAAAAATCACGACAAGCAGCGTAAACATGGCAGCCACGTTCTCATACATGATTGAGCCCTCTATGGATATCACAGTGTTATTGTAGTTCGTAATTCCACCATCGCCCGTGTCCTCGCCCATCGACCACACCTCGGACAGATATTTCTTTTGCAGGCGCACATAAAAGCTGTACTTTGCTGTTTCATCGTCCATCGGCTCGCCGCAGGTCAGTGCCGTGTAGCCCGGCGCACTGTAGTTTTCAAAGCTCGGTCTATCATAAAAGCCCACAACCGTATACTCACATGTTCTATCCGGCACAAGGATTTCCTCGTCCGTGAACGGATTTCCCTGTGAAAGTTCATATTCCATATCGGGATTTCCGTCCTCATCGGCACCATACCTCTTTCCAAGCTCGAGTGTCACTGTGCTGCCGATGCTGTATTTCACATTTCCGTTGGTCAGAAGATGATTCGGAAGCAAAATCTCACCGGAGTTTTCCGGCTGTCTGCCGTAGGTTATGTGAACCGGCATGATATCATAAAAATTGTCCTCAACACTCTCAAGATATATATACGGTTTGTTCTCATTCTCCGAACCGCTCTGTGCATACCCGAGCACCCTCGCCGCCGCCAGCTTCTCTGCCTTCCCATTCTGCGTCCATCCGGCATACTCGTCATAGTCCTTATACTCAAACCCCACATGCCAGCTTCCCGAGTCATATATCTCCGTCCTGTAAATGAAGGAGTACAGACTTATCGTGAGCGTCGTGACCGCAGTGAACATCGCCGTCGATATAATGATTCCTATGATTGTGACCATCGTCCTCACAGGATTTTTCTTCATGCTTTTTAATGTAACCTTATTAAATATATTCATATCAATCTCCATTTCACGGACTTCAATTTCTTGTCCTCTCGTCCCTCGTAATCTTTCCGTCCTCGATCGCGATGATTCGGTCAGCCTGCAATGCAATGTTCTCATCATGAGTAATGATTATTAAAGTCTGGTCATACTTCTTGTTGGACATCTTCAAAAGCTCAACTATCTCCTGGCTGTTCTTTGAGTCTAAGTTTCCAGTCGGTTCATCTGCAAGCATCACGGACGGCGCATTGATAAGCGCTCTTCCTATCGAGACCCTCTGCTGCTGACCTCCCGAGAGCTCATTTGGAAGATGATGCCTTCTGTTCGACAGCTTCCGCTCCTCAAGCCTCTCCTCGTTGACCTTTCTTCCGTCCATCTGAATCGGAAGCGTCATGTTCTCGACCACATCGAGCACCGGAATAAGGTTATAAAACTGATATATCAACCCGACCTCACGCCTTCTGAATATCGCGAGCTGCTCCTCGTTTCTCCTGTACACGTCCTCGCCATTTACGAACACCTTGCCCGAGGTCGGTCTGTCAACGCCGCCCAAAATATGCAGAAGCGTAGATTTTCCCGACCCGGAAGGTCCTATTATCGCAACAAACTCTCCCTTTTCCACCGAAAAAGAAATGCCGTCAAGCGCGTTGACGCGCGCCTCTCCCCTGCCGTATTCCTTCCTTAAATCTTCCACCCTTAAAATTTCCATATGCCTGCTCCTTGTTTTCAATCTTTCTTTTCCCTATATGCAAGTCCAAAACCGTATTTTCTGTTCTGAACAATTATAAATATATACAAACAAAATTACAGCTTCGTGACTGTATTATTACAAATCTGTCACAAAGCTGCAATTATTTTTCACACTATGCCTTTATAGAATCTTATGATAAACCTCGCCCCACATATATCCCCGTCAGCGCTTATCACATTCTCCGCCTTTATCGTGCCGTTCTGCCCGGCGATTATGGAGCGGGCGAGCGCAAGCCCTATCCCGTAGCTGTCATTTTTACTGTTCTGTCCTTTGTAAAAGCGCTCGAATATGTGAGGAAGGTCGTCCTTCGCAATCCCGGCTCCAGTGTCCTGTATCACAAGCTCCGTGTGCACGGCATTCTCATAGCCTGATATGCTTATCGTTCCGCCCTCCTCGGTATGCTCCATGCAGTTTTTGAGAATATTCGTGACCGCCTCGCGGCTCCACTCCATGTCACCCATGTAGCACCCGCTCACCTGTTGCTTTACCTCCACTCCCTTCAGCTCAAGCATAATCTCAATCGGCTGCAATGCCGCCCGCACAAGCTCCTCCAAATTTACCTGTGCGCGCTGAAGCTTTATCGTGCCCGCGTCCATCTTCGCAAGCTTCAGCAGTGATACCACTAGCCCGTCTATGCGCTCAAGCTGCTTTCTCATGTCGAAGATGAGCCTGCGTCTGCGCTCCGCATCATTCTCACTTTTAAGCGACTCGAGCATAAGGTTCAGCGATGTGAGCGGCGTCCTTATCTGATGTGAGATATCCGCAAGCGACTCCGCGAGCTTAACCTTCTCACCGCCGAGCTGTTCCGCCTGCTGCCTGAGCATCACCGTCATCTTGGAAATCTCATTGCGGAGTATGCTTATATCGCCCTCCTCATATGCCGCGAGCATGCTGCTCTCATTTCCGTGAAGAATCCGGTCTATATCCTGCGCCATCTCCTCCATGTGCCTGTAGCGCCTTGACATATCAATCCACCACAGGACAAACAGCAGCACCGCCTCCGCTGCCACCGCCGCCACCGTCGGTATATGCCAAAAATATGCCGCCGCACATACGATAACCGTCACCGTCAGTGTCGCAATAATATATTTTCTTATCTCCCTGTTTTTTAACACATCTATCTCCTTATTATCTAATTTCCGCCCCGTCATTTTCCAAGCTTGTAGCCCATTCCCCTTACCGTCACAATAAGCTTAGGCTCCGCCGGATTGTCCTCAATCTTGTCGCGCAGTCTTTTTATATACACAGTCAGAGTATTGTCATTCACAAAATCGCCTGCCACGTCCCATATCTCCTCAAGCAGTCTGCTCCTCGTCAGAAGTCTGCCCTCGCTGTTGATAAACGCGAGCAGCAGCCTGTACTCGAGCGCCGACAGATACAGATCCTGCCCGTTTTTGTACACCACGCCCTTGTCCAGGTCAGCCCTGATATTTCCCATCTCGAAAAGCTTCTGGCTCTTTCCGCATCTTCTGAGCACACTGTTAATTCTCGACACCAGCTCCCTCGGTCTGAACGGCTTCGCAATATAGTCATCTGCCCCGAGGTCAAGCCCCGTGACGACGCTGAACTCATCGCCCGATGCCGTCAGGAAAATCACGGGAAGCTGCCTGCTCTTCTTTATCGCCGAGCACAGCGAGAAGCCATTCCCCTCCCCTAACGACACGTCTAAAAGCGCTATATCATAGTCCGACTTTTCGAGCATTTCAAGCGCCTTTTTCTGCCCGTCCGTGCTGTCCACCGCAAAGCCCTCCGCACACAGGAAATCCTTCAATGTCCTCACTATCGTCTCATCATCTTCAACCAGTAATATTCTTGTCATAATCTGTTCCTTCTAAATTAAATTGCCATGCTCTACCTGATAATTTGAAATTTTATCCGCACTTTTTACAAATAAAACTCGCATTTCCCTACCCACATAGAACAACTAAGAATGAAATTATCCAAAAACAGCCGCCGTGGGCAAAATAAAGCATTTTCATAATCTATGCACTTTTTATGCCGAATTTCAAGCAAATTTTGCCTCTTCAGGGGCAAGATAAAGCATTTTTTATTTTCTTGCCCTATTTTAGCATAATTTCTGGGTTTATTCACGCATTTTCGCGTATAAAGCCCATATCGAATATTAGAACTAATGCAAAAACGAGATTTAATGCAAAATGGGATTTAACATAAAATAGGCTTTAACACAAAATGAGATTTAACGCATAATGAGTTTTAACACATAATGAGTTTTAACATATAAATGACCAATGACATCAATATAATACTAAAAATGTCATTGGTCACTTATCATTGACAGCATATCTCAGCCGTATATTGTCCACCCGCCAAATTCTATCTGAAATACATAGAGTTCCATCTGAGCTCGTTCTTGAAATCGCGAAGGTTCGTGTTGTTGTCAATCACAACGCTCTCAATTCCCATCGCGTCAGCCCAGTCAACCATCTGTGTTACACTGAGGTCGTAGCTGAATGCGGTGTGGTGGGCTCCGCCCGCCATTATCCATGCGGCTGCACCAACCTCAAGACTCGGCTGCGGTGTCCAGAAGTTCGTCGCAACAGGAAGCTTAGGCATAGGCTTCTCGACATGCTTGCAGTCAACTGCGTTGATGATGAGTCTGAAACGGTTGCCGAGGTCCACGAGTGAGGTCGCAATACCTGCTCCCTCCTTTGAGGTAAATACAAGTCTTGCCGGATCCTCACGATTTCCCATTGAGAGAGGCTGAACCTTGATGGAGATATCGCCCTCAGCGATTGTCGGACATACCTCGAGCATGTGCGCCTCGAGAATACCCTCCTTGCCCGGAACAAGATTGTATGTATAGTCCTCAAGGAAGGAAGTTCCCTTCGCGTCCTTGATGCCCTGTGTCATTATCTTCATAAGTCTTACCATGGCTGCTGTTTTCCAGTCGCCCTCTGCGCCGAAGCCGTAGCCCTTCTCCATAAGACGCTGTATTGCAAGACCGGGAAGCTGCTTTAAGCCGCCCAACATTCCGAAATGTGTTACAACCGCATGGTAGTCGCCGTCAGTGAGGAATTTCTCGAGTCCGAGCTCTATCTGCGCCTGAACCGCAACCTTCTGTCTGAAGTCGTCGGCATCTCTGCCCTCTAAGAGTATCTTGTACTTTGAATAGTACTCATCGACAAGTGCGTCCACATCGCCCTTAGCCACTGCGTCCACATACTCGACAGCGTCGTTCACATTGTAGTGGTCTATCTCCCAGCCAAACTTGACCTGAGCCTCCACCTTGTCGCCCTCAGTTACGGCTACATTGTTCATGTTGTCACCGAGACGGCATACTCTGATGTGGCTTGACTCCATAACACCGACAGCGGTTCTCATCCATGAAGCGAGCTGGCCAATCACCGCAGGGTTAGCCCAGTGTCCTACTATTATCTTTCTCTCTATTCCCATTCTGCTTACGATATGACCGTACTCTCTGTCACCGTGAGCGGACTGATTCTCGTTCATAAAATCCATGTCAATCGTGTCGTATGGGATTTCCTCATTGAACTGGGTATGAAGGTGGCAAAGAGGCTTCTTGTACTCCTGAAGTCCGATTATCCACATCTTTGCAGGTGAAAAAGTATGCATCCATGTGATAACACCCGCACACAGCTCATCATTATTTGCATCATTTAAGGTCTTTCTGATTGAAGCCTGGCTGATGAGTGTCGGCTTTAAAACTACCTCATACGGGAGCAGACCCGACGCATTAAGTCCTTCTACAATCTTTGCCGAATGTTCGGCAACCTTTCTAAGGCACTCGTCACCATATAAATCCTGTGATCCGGTGCAGAACCAAAAATGATAATTCTTGCTCTGTAACATGTAATTTGATTCCTCCTATTTTCCCAATACATTTGCTCCGAAACATTTTCGCTACATTCCGAATATGTATATTATAATCTAAGGCGGACAGGTTCGCAAGGGAAAGTTAGCTTTAACTATCCACTTAAATATAACCACACTGTCTGACCGATTTCTAATTTACAAACCACCCTGCCGGTGCTATAATTCAATAAATTTTTCATATATACATTAAGGAAAGAAGGGTGGAACCACCATGGACACAGACAAGACTAATTCACTTTTCACTTCAACAATACCTCATGTAACCTACAGACTGGCTTCAACCGACGATACCGCCGAACTTTTGAGGGTGTACGAGCCCTATATAAAAAACACCGCAGTCACCTATGAATACGAGATTCCCACCATTGAGGAATTTGCCTCCCGCATCGCTGACGTGCTCGAAAAATTTCCTTATATAGTGGTGCTGATTGACGGCAGAATAAGCGGCTACGCCTACGCACATGCCTTCCACCCACGCGCCGCTTACTCATGGTGCGCCGAGCTGTCAATATATCTGTCGGGCGACTGCCACGGCATGGGTATAGGGCGCGAGCTGTATGGCATCATGGAAAAGATTTTAAAAAAGCAGAACATATTAAACCTCTACTCCTGCGTGGCTTACACCGAAGTCGAGGACGAATATCTGACGCAGGCGAGCGTGCATTTCCACGAGCACATGGGCTTTACGACCTGCGCCCATCTACACAAATGCGGCTACAAGTTTAACCGTTGGTATGACATGGTTTACATGGAAAAGACCATCGGTGAACATGTGGAAAATATGCCCGCGGTCATACCTTTTCCTGAACTGGACCTATAGTACCGTCATAAAAGGGCGTTACAGAGAAATTTATTAATTATGATTAGGCTGCCAAAACATGCCAATTTAGTCTGTGAGTGTATAACGTGTTATATTTATGCACATCGGCTCCGATTGTATGAAGCAAGGTGTTCTAAGGACTCTGATATATTTTTTATAAAGCGTCCGCCACCGTTACAAAACCAGCCCTCCGTGGCTGTTTGCAACTCAGTCAGCCTCCATGCTGACTGTG
>CAMEEX010000071.1 GCA_945915235.1 uncultured Clostridia bacterium
GGAAGGAGCTGCATGCGGAAAATATAAGAGTGCTTATAATGAACACGGGTTTTGGCTCGATTATACACGACAGGGTTACTCTCTCGTCGGAGTCGGGCTTCACGATACAAAAGGGCGATGAGACGATAAAGATTGATGGCGGAGAGCTGATAGACATATATCCCGACAGCAAATATATGTCGGAGGGCAGAATAACGATAACTCCTCAGGGGCTTAACGGCACGGTCACGATCCTGAGCGTCGAGCGTTCCTACGGAAATCCGTATTATTCGGGCACTCTTGAGATAGCTTCACAGGACAATGGTGTTGTAATAATCAACGAGCTTCCGCTCGAGGAGTATCTCTACCATGTGGTGCCGAGCGAGATGCCTGTGGGCTTTGGCGTGGAGGCTTTGAAGGTTCAGGCGGTGTGCGCGAGAAGCTATGCGTACAGGCATATAATGAACAACTCTTACAGGGCATACGGAGCGCATGTCGACGACAGCGTGGGCTATCAGGTGTACAACAATATCAAGGAGCAGCCTGACTCCACACAGGCGGTCAAGGAGACCTACGGTCAGGTTATGAGAAGCGGCGGCGACGTTGTGGCGGCATACTACTATTCCACCTCGTGCGGTTATATGTCAGACCTGTCGCTCTGGGGAGGAGAGAAGGGTGGAATATATCACGAAAAGACGGTCAATGCCGAAGGTGAGGAGAAAAATCTCTCGGATGATGATACCTTCAGAAGCTTTATCTGCAGTACGAATGAGAACGACTATGATTACGAGTTCCCGTTCTACAGATGGAGTGTTGAGCTTGACAGGACTTATCTGGAAAACAGAATTAATGAGTATCTCGGGCTTCGGCATGCGTCCGACCCATCGAATATCCTTATGAAAAATTCGGACGGAGAGTATGTGTCAGTTGACACGCCGTACATAGGTGAGCTGTTGTCGTTTGAGACGGCTGAGAGAACTACGTCGGGCGCGGTACGCAGAATAATCATACACGGCACGCAGGGTGATGCCATGGTTTGCGGTGAGCTGAACATAAGATATGTTTTAGGACCGGGGGAGAACAGGATAATGACGCACATGCAGACAGAGACCACCTTCGATTTTCTTCCAAGTTCGTATATATACATAGAAGAGCTGTACGAGGACGGAGCTGTTACGGGTTACCGCATCACTGGAGGCGGCTACGGGCACGGAATAGGGATGAGCCAGAACGCGGTGTCTGCCATGGTAAAAAGAGGCATGCGCTACGATGATATTCTCGAATTTTTCTACAATAATATAGATATCGTGAATATATACTGAGATAGTAATGAAAAACGCGCTTTGCGTTTTTCTTGTGTGAAACTTTAATACATCTTAGGCTGTGTCTTTTACTGCCTTAGATGTATTAAAGTTTCACACTAGGCTCTGATATTCTGGAAGTGAGCGTTTATCTCGGCTCCGATAAAGAGCACGTTCATGCACGCGTACAGCCACAGCATTATGAACACGAGCGTTGCGAGGCTTCCGTATGTAATTGCAAATCCTGTCGACATATCGACATATATCGAGAACACATACGAGAAGATGCTCCAGCCGAGGGCGGTGAAAACTGCTCCCGGGAGCTCGTATTTTATCCTCGATTTGCGGTTAGGCACGACGATATAGAGCACAAGCGAAAAAAGCGTCAGTACACCGATGAATATTAAAAATCTAAACTTCAGTGCGAACTGTATTGCGGAGCCGACAAGCGGCCAGTGAGTGTTTATCAGATCCAACAGGCGGTTTCCGAATACCATGAGCACCAGCGAGAAAATGATAATCACGATGAGCGCGATTGTGTAGAGCATCGCGTGAAAGCGCAGTATAAAGTAGTTGCGTGATTCGCCGCCGGTGTCATAGACATCGTTAAGCCCCTGAATTATGGAGACAAAGCCCTTCCCGGCAGCCCATATCGCGGACACGGCTGTCACGGACAGGAGTGTGAAGGAGGAGCTGTGATATATCTCGTTTATTATTGAGATTATAAGCGGTTGTGTCTTGACCGGAAGCATCTCATAGACCAGCGTGAGCAGGTAGCTCTCGGTAATGTTGGTGTAATTGAGTATACATAAAAGCAGCATTATGAAAGGGAAAAAGCTCACTATAATAAAAAATGATGACTGGGCAGAGTACATATTTACCTTGTCCTTCTTCACTTTTTGAACGATTTCTGCTATCATTAAAATCAGTTTCATCATAAGATTTGTTTCCTTTGCTAAAAACATTCTGTATATAGTATATGCGAACAGGGACAAATTGACAATAAAAATTAAACAAATCAGAAAGTGAATAATAGATGGAAAAAATAGTTAATTCGGTTTACGATGTGTATTCGGGGAAGCTGCCAAGAAGCTTTGACGGAGCGAGGCTTGTTATGCTGAGTGACCTGCATGACAATGTGTACGGAATATCGCTTGAGAGGCTGTATGAGATGATTGTGGAGCAGGAGCCTGAGCTTGTCATTGTGGCGGGGGATCTGCTGACGAGGAAACACTCTGACGGCTCGGACGAGGTTGTGGCTCTTTTAAAGAGGCTTGCGGACAAGTATCCCGTGTTCTTTGCGAACGGAAACCACGAGACCAAGGTCAAAATATACACGGAAAAATACGGCGACAGGTATGACCGGCTTATTGCGGCGCTAAAGAGAGCGGGAGTCCATATTTTAAATAACGACCACATGGACTACAAAAAGAACGGAGAAATCATACGGATATACGGGCTCGAGATTGACAAGGAGTTCTTCCTTATAAGAAACAGGCCGCCGATGCAGGACGATTATATATCCGGGCTTATCGGTGAGAAGGGGGACGAATTCGGGATACTGATAGCACACAATCCGATGTACTTTAAGCAGTATGCTGCTTGGGGAGCCGACCTTGTGTTCTCGGGGCATGTCCACGGCGGAATAATAAGGCTGCCGATTGTCGGCGGAGTGTTAAACCCGGACTACAGATTGTTTCCACACTATGATGCGGGAGAATTTAGGGAGACGGACAGCGTGATGCTGCTCGGAAGAGGGCTGGGGACGCACACGATAAACATACGCATCAACAACCCGCCGGAGCTTGTGACGGCTGTGCTGCATGTGAAGTAGTTTAAGTTAATTTGCCACTTGTCATTGACATATTTTTGCGGTATGATTAAATAATGTGGGTAGCTGTGCCGGAAAAATGACGGCAACAGTGCCAAAGCGTTGACAGAAGGTAGGAGACAGATGGCTATTCCGGTAAAGCTTGAGGTGTTTGAAGGTCCGCTTGACCTTTTGCTGCACCTTATCGATAAGAATAAAGTTAATATATATGATATTCCTATTGTGCTTATCACGGAACAGTATATGGAATATGTCAACAGCATGGAAAAAAAAGACCTGAATGTCGTCAGTGAATTCCTTGTCATGGCGGCGACGCTTCTTGACATCAAGTCGAGAATGCTTCTGCCGAAAGAGGTGAATGAGGAGGGCGAGGAGCAGGATCCGAGAGCCGAGCTTGTGGAGAAGCTTCTCGAGTACAAGATGTACAAGTACATGTCGTACGAACTCAAGGACATGTATATGGATGCCGACAGGTCAATGTTCAAGGCGCCCACTATTCCTAAAGAGGTAGCCGATTACAGACAGCCGGTTAACCTTGAAGAGCTCGTCGGGGATATGAACCTTGCAAAGCTGCGGGCAATATTCGATGATATCATGAAACGTCAGGAGAACAGGGTTGACCCTATCCGAAGCAAGTTCGGAAAAATCGAGAAGGAGGAGGTAAGCCTTGAGGAGAAGATGTTGTATGTGCGTGATTTTATAATGGAACACAAGCATTTTTCATTCAGGGAGCTCCTAATGACATCTCACAGCAGGGTGCAGACTATCGTGACATTTCTTGCCATTCTTGAGCTTATCAAGATGGGTAACATTACAGTCACTCAGGAGAGCCGCACGGATGATATCGACATAACGGTTATAAGTACGGATTTTGATGAGACTTTGGCTGCCGGGGAGGAAAACGCACAGATATGAGTATAGATAAGATGTATGCAGTTATTGAGGCGGTACTCTTTACCATGGGCGACTCGGTTGAGGTATCGAAGCTTGCCGGGGCTATTGGTCAGGATGTGCCGACGACAATTAAGCTTATACATAACATGATGGACCGCTATGAGGCGGAGGACAGAGGAATAAAGATTATAGAGCTTGGTGACTGCTTTCAACTGTGCACCAAAACTGACACCTACGAGAACATAATCAAGGTGGCATCACAGCCGAAAAAACAGGTGCTTACTGATGTACTCTTAGAGACGCTCTCGATTATCGCATACAAGCAGCCAATCACCAAGCAGGAGATAGAGGGCATAAGAGGTGTAAGCTGTGACCATGCCGTAAACAAGCTTGTGGAGTATGGGCTTGTCGATGAGGTCGGAAGGCTCGATGCTCCGGGACGTCCTATATTGTTTGGAACCACGGAGGCGTTTCTTAGAAGCTTTGGCGTGAGAAATGTTGATGAACTTCCGGTTATCAGCCCGGATAAGGTTGAACTTTTCAGGGAGGAAGCCGAGACTGAGACCGAATAACGGTAAAAATATATAAAATATTTAACATATAATCAAAAAGGAGTACAACATGGAGAGAAAGAACGTATGGACTGTCTCAGATACAGCCAAGAAGGAAATGATATTTAAGTTTTGCGAGGACTACAAGAAGTACATCTCTGACTGCAAGACAGAGAGAGAATGTGCCGCAGAGGCTATAAGGATTGCTGAGAGTGCAGGCTACAGGGATTTGAAGCAGGTTGTAGCCGAGAACGGAAAGTTAAAGACAGGTGACAAGGTGTATGCATGCCATATGGGTAAGACACTTGCACTCTTCAATATCGGAAAGGAGCCTCTTGAGAACGGTATGAAAATTCTCGGAGCACATATAGACTCCCCGAGAATAGATGTTAAGCAGAACCCATTATATGAAGACTCAGACATGGCTCTTCTTGATACACATTACTACGGCGGAATCAAGAAATACCAGTGGGTTGCACTTCCACTCGCAATGCACGGCGTTGTAGTGTTAAAGGACGGAACTAAGGTGAACGTGGTAGTAGGTGAGGACAAGGACGATCCTGTTCTCGGAGTTACGGATCTTCTCATTCACCTTGCGGCAGAGCAGATGGAGAAGAAGGGTGCCAAGGTGGTTGAGGGTGAGAATCTTGATATCCTTATCGGAAGCATTCCTGAGAAGGAGGATGGCAAGCAGGATGACAAGGATGCTAAGGCAAGTGTTAAGACTGCAATGCTTCGTCTCTTCAAGGAGAAGTACGGCATCGAGGAGGAGGACTTCTTCAGCGCAGAGCTTGAGGTTGTTCCGACCGGACCTGCGAGGGACTACGGCATGGACAGAAGCATGATCATGGGCTACGGACATGACGACAGAGTGTGCGCTTACACCTCACTCATCGCAATGCTCGACGTGAAGGACGTTGACAAGACAAGCGTATGTCTCTTGGTTGACAAGGAGGAGATAGGAAGCGTAGGCGCTACAGGTATGCACTCGAAGTTCTTCGAGAACATGGTTGCGGAGGTGTTAAACTGCCTCGGAGATTATTCTGAGATTAAGCTCAGAAGAGCACTCACCAACTCTAAGATGCTCTCCTCGGACGTAAGTGCGGCATTTGACCCGCTCTATGCAGCAGCATTTGAGAAGAAGAACGCGGCATTCCTTGGAAGAGGAATGGTATTTAACAAGTTCACCGGTTCAAGAGGAAAGTCCGGAAGCAATGACTGTAATGCAGAATTTTTGGGTGAACTCAGAAGCGTTCTCGAAAAGCATGGAGTAAACTACCAGTCGGCAGAGCTTGGCAAGGTAGATGTCGGCGGCGGCGGAACGATCGCTTACATTCTTGCACAGTACGGCATGGAGGTTGTGGACTCAGGTATACCTGTGCTCTCAATGCACGCTCCATGGGAGATTGTAAGTAAGGCAGACGTGTATGAGACAATGCTGGGATATAAGGCATTCCTTATCGGCTAGTGTGAAAATGTACCGCCGCTTATCGGCGGAATGGGCATGAGTGTGACATGGAGGAGTATACCGGAATATGAAGTGGAAAAAATTCAGAATAAAGACTACGACTGCGGCTGAGGATTTAGTCAGCGGTATGTTAATCGAACTCGGAATCGACGGAGTGCAGGTTGAGGACAATGTACAGCTTTCTGACAAGGACACGAAGGCGATGTTCATTGACATTCTGCCTGAACTCCCTCCTGACGAGGGAATAGGCTACGTCAGCTTTTATATAGATGAGGCTGATGCCACGGACGAGCTCATGGACAGTGTGAGACAGGGGCTTGAGGAACTCAAAGATTTCGTCGACGTCGGCGCATGCACGATAGAGGAGTCTGAGACCGAGGACAAGGACTGGGTGAACAACTGGAAGGAATATTTCAAGCCGTTCATGGTCAAGGATATCGTCATAAAGCCTACCTGGGAGACCGTACCTGACGATATGCAGGGCAGGATGGTTGTAAATATTGACCCGGGCACGGCTTTCGGTACGGGTATGCATGAGACCACGCAGCTTGTCATAAAGCAGCTTGAGAAGTATATCACACCTGAGACGGACCTTCTCGATGTAGGAACGGGAAGCGGTATCCTTGCGGTCATAGCGAAGATGCTCGGCGCGAGAAGCATCATAGGAACAGATCTCGACGAGAATGCCATCACGGCGAGCGCCGAGAACATGGAGTCTAACGGCTTTGACCCTGAGATATTCAAGGTTATACAGGGAAATATCATAGACGATAAGGCTGTGCAGGACGAGGTCGGCTATGAGAAGTACGACGTGGTGACGGCGAATATCCTTGCAGATGTCATCATGCCGCTCTCTAAGGAGATTGCAAAGCACATCAAGCATGGCGGCGTGTTCATCACATCGGGCATTATCGATATGAAGGAAGAGGCTGTAAAGAACACGATTATGGAAAATCCTGAGCTCGAGATAGTTGATGTCTCACATCAGGGCGACTGGGTATCGATTACAGCGGTTAGAAAATAGACATGTATCATTTTTTTGTTGAAGAAAATCAGATAACGGACAATAAAATATACGTTGGCGGGGCGGATTACAATCATATAAGGAATGTGATCCGCCTAAAGTGCGGTGACGAGGTTATGATAAGCGTCCGCAGTTCGCAGCCGGGAGAACGCACAGGAAACTTTATGTGCGGGCTTGCCGATTACACGGAAAATGAGGTGGTGTTTGACATCACGCAGACCGATGTGGCTGACACAGAGCTTCCATGTCAGGTCATAATCTATCAGGGGCTTCCTAAGAGCGATAAGCTTGAACTTATCATACAGAAGGCTGTTGAGCTCGGCGCGGCGCAGATTGTCCCTGTAGCTATGAAGCGCTCGGTGGTTAAGCTTGACGAGAAGAAGGCGGCGGCGAAGCTTCCGAGGTGGAACTCCATAAGCGAGAGTGCGGCAAAGCAGAGCAAGCGCTCACTCATACCTGAGGTCAGACCCGTGATGAACTACGCTGCGGCACTTAAGGAGGCTTCAGGGTGTGACATCTGCTTCGTGCCGTATGAGAATGAGAACGGCATGGCAGAGACGAGGAAACTTGTCGGCTCGATAGCGCCGGGCAGCCGCGTTGCGGTGTTTATAGGACCCGAGGGCGGCTTCGAGGACGACGAGATACAGGCGGCTAAGGAGCTTGGCATGCACACGGTCACTCTCGGAAAGCGCATACTCCGCACCGAGACAGCCGGAATGGCGTTTCTCTCAATGCTTGCCTATGCGCTGGAGGACTAATTTATGAAAAAGGAAATTTATTTGGACAATTCAGCCACGACCGCGGTATATCCCGAGGTCGTAGAGCTTATGAGCAAAATTATGCTTGAGGACTACGGAAACCCGTCGTCAAAGCATAATAAGGGCGTTGAGGCAGAACACTATATCACACAGGCGAAGGAGACTCTCGCCTCAATACTCAAGTGTGACAAGAAGGAAATTCTTTTCACATCGGGCGGAACAGAGTCCGACAACATGGCATTTATAGGAACAGCACTTGCAAATAAAAGGCGCGGCAACCATATCATAACGACGATGATTGAGCACCCGGCAATCTTAGAGACTACGGTGTTCCTTGAGAAGAACGGTTTTGAGATAACCTATCTTCCGGTTGACTCCACAGGCTGCGTAAAGCTTGACTCACTTAGAGAGGCACTGCGTCCTGAGACGATACTTGTATCGATAATGTATGCCAACAATGAGGTGAGCGTGGTTGAGCCGGTAGCCGAGGCGGCTGCCATCGTAAAAGAGTATAATCCCGAGATTATATTCCATACCGATGCTGTCCAGGCGTTCGGAAAGTACCGCATAATACCTAAGAGGGAGAATATTGACCTCATGTCAGTGAGCTCACACAAGCTTCACGGACCTAAGGGAGTCGGCTTTCTGTACATCAAGGACAAGACTAAGATTAACCCTATAATATTCGGCGGCGGTCAGCAAAAGGGCATGCGCTCGGGCACGGAGAATGTCCCTGGGATAGCAGGAATGGCGCTCGCTGCCAAGATGTGTTACGAGAATTTCGATGAGAAAATAGAAAAGCTCTATGAGCTTAAGGAGTATTTCGTCGGGAAGGTGCTCGAGATACCGGGTACAACCTTCAACGGAAAAAGAGGGCATGAGGGCACACCGCACGTCATCAGCATAAGCTTTGAGAACGTCAGAAGCGAGGTGCTTTTACATTCTCTCGAGGATAAGGGAATATATGTATCCTCGGGCTCAGCCTGCTCCTCAAATAAGCCTGCTCTTTCGGGCACACTGAAGGCTATCGGGGTGAAGAATAACCTCTTAGACTCCACGATACGTTTCAGCCTGTGCACGCAGAATACGAAGGAAGAGCTTGATGCGACGATAGAGGCACTCAACGAGCTGGTACCTATGCTCAGAAGATATACAAGACATTAATTACCATACAGTTTGAAAGGAGGATATATGTACAAGGCTTTTTTGATAAAGTACGGTGAGATTGGTACAAAAGGAAAGAATAGATATATATTTGAGGACATGCTCGTCCACCAGATACGCCACGCCTTAAAAAAGGTTGAGGGCACCTTCGACGTCACGAAGGAGAACGGAAGAATATATGTGGAGGGAACGAGCGAGTTCGATGATGAGGATGCCATAAACGCCCTCAAAAAGGTGTTCGGTATTCTCTGGATATGCCCTATGCTCCAGGTAAAGGACGAGGGATTTGACAAGCTTGCCGAGGACGTTGTCGATTACCTAAAGACTATGTACAAGGGTAAGAAGATGACCTTCAAGGTCATGGCAAGGCGTGCGAGAAAGAATTATCCGCTCGACTCGATGGGAATTAACATGGCGATGGGCGAGAAAATCCTCGATGCGATGCCTGAGATGACCGTCGATGTGCACAACCCTGACATATATGTAAATATTGAGATAAGAAGCAGAATTAACATCTACACGGAGCTTATTCCGGGACCGGGCGGCATGCCTGTCGGAACCAACGGAAAAGCCATGCTCCTTCTGTCGGGCGGAATTGACAGCCCTGTGGCAGGATACATGGTTGCAAAGAGGGGCGTCAAGATTGATGCTGTATATTTCCATGCACCGCCATATACAAGTGAGAGGGCAAAGGAGAAGGTCATTGACCTTGCAAGAATTGTCACACAGTACTCGGGACCGATAAATCTTCATGTGGTCAATTTTACGGATATCCAGTTATATATCTATGAGAAGTGCCCGCATGACGAGCTTACGATTATTATGAGACGTTACATGATGAAGATTGCCGAACATTTTGCGAAGGAGTCGGACTGCCTCGGACTTGTGACCGGCGAGAGCATCGGTCAGGTGGCAAGCCAGACGATGCACAGCCTCCTTGTGACCAATGCGGTGTGCGAGCTGCCGGTAATCAGACCGCTCATAGGCTTTGACAAGCAGGAGATTATAGATATATCCGAGAAGATTGGAACATACGAGACTTCAATACTTCCGTATGAGGACTGCTGCACGATATTTGTCGCAAAGCATCCTGTAACCAAGCCTAACAAGAAGGTTATAGAAAAGTCCGAGCTCAAGCTCGCAGAGAAGATAGATGAGCTTGTAAAGACTGCAATAGATACAACGCAGACAATCTGGGTTGAATAAAAATCAGGAAAATAGAAGAGAGTATTCATTATTGATTGAATTTTCCAAAACAAAAAGGGATTCCGCAGTGCGGAACCCCTTTTATAAAGAAAATTCGATATCCTATGTAGGCTCTATGTAAATACAGCTTATACAAGATATGGAGCGAGAACTGAAAGAATAGTATCTACGTTCTCCTCAGCATGAATATTCAGGTCGATAGGCTTGCTAAGGTCAAGGGAAAAGATACCCATAATGGACTTAGCGTCGATAACATATCTGCCGGATACGAGGTCGAAATCGACATCGAACTTGGTGATATCGTTTACAAATGACTTAACCTTATCGATAGAATTAAGTGAAATCTGAACTGTTTTCATGGTACACCCTCCTGATAATTTTTATTAACTCAATGATACATTTTTAGCTATAAAAAGTCAATACAAAATGTCAGAAAGAAGGTACTAAATTTTATGAAATGTACATTACATAACCTCGGTTGTAAGGTAAATTCTTACGAAACGGAAGCCATGAGACAGCTTTTAGAGGCGGCGGGATACGAGATAGTAGAATTCGGAAGCGAGACAGCAGATGTGTATATCATAAACACCTGCACGGTGACCAATATTGCGGATCGAAAGTCCAGACAGATGTTACACAAGGCAAAGAAGGACAACCCTAATGCGGTTGTTGTGGCTGCAGGCTGCTATGTGCAGGAGGCGGGCGGGAAGCTGCTCGCGGATGAGGCTGTCGATATAATTGTGGGAAACAACAGAAAGGGTCAGATTGTTGAGGTTCTCGACGAGTATTTCAAAGGAAGAAACATAGATGACTCATTTATTGATATAAACAAGACAAAGGAATATGAGAAGCTTGAGATAAATGCCAGCCTCTCACACACGAGGGCGTATATAAAAATTCAGGACGGCTGCAACCAGTTCTGCACCTATTGCATAATTCCGTTTGCGAGGGGAAGGGTAAGAAGCAGAAGCCTTGAGGATATCGTGGGTGAGGTTAAGAAGCTTGCAAAGAGCGGCTGCCATGAGATAGTTGTGACGGGCATACATCTGAGCTCCTACGGACTCGATTTTGACAACACGGAGTACAATGCACAGCCTGTTCCAAACGCTGAGAGGCTGCTGCAGGTGTTAGAGGCGATAGCAGAGATTGACGGCATTGACAGGATAAGGCTTGGTTCACTCGAGCCGAGGATAATCACGGACGCGTTTCTTGAGAGACTGTCTGCGATTGAGCAGATATGCCCTCATTTTCATCTCTCGCTGCAGAGCGGCTGTGACGCGACACTAAAGAGAATGAACAGAAGGTACGACACTCAGGAATTTTATGAGGGCGTGAAGAAGATACGCCGCTTTTTTGACAAGCCTGCCATCACAACTGACGTCATAGTGGGATTTCCGGGCGAGACGCAGGAGGAGTTTGAGGTGACGAGAGAGTACCTTGAGAAGATTAATTTCTTTGAGATGCATGTGTTCAAGTACTCTAGGCGCAGGGGCACGATCGCCGACAGAATGGAAAATCAGGTGCCGGAAAGCGTAAAGAGTGAGCGAAGCGACGTTCTCATTGAGCTTGACGAGAAACTCTCGAGGGCTTACAGGGAGAGCTTTGTCGGGGAGACACAGGAAGTTCTTGTTGAGGAGTACACGGAGCGCGACGGTGTAAAATACGCGGTAGGACACACTAAAAGGTACGTCAAGGTATTCATTCCGGTTGACGGTGAAGATGGGGGAAATGTAAATATTAATGCGGAGGTACCTGTAATAATAACAGGTCTTTTTGGAAAAGATAGTGTAATGTCCAAGGTAGCTCTTGCAAATTAGAAAAATTTATATTATGATAAAATGTATAGTGCAAAGGACGTGAAGATTATGTCGGACATGACAAATACACAATTTTTTAGAGTTGCGGACGAACAGCATATAGAGGTTTCGGATATTCTTAATACCGTGTGCAAGGCGCTGACTGAGAAGGGCTATAACCCTATCAATCAGGTCGTGGGGTATATTATGTCGGGAGACCCTACATACATTACCAGTCATAATAATGCCAGAAGCCTTATTATGAAGGTTGAGCGTGATGAACTTGTTGAGGAGCTTCTCAAGAATTATATTTCAGTTAAGGGACTGTGAAATGAGAATATTAGGTTTAGATTACGGAACAAAGACAGTGGGCGTTGCAGTCAGCGACCCGCTTATGCTCACTGCCCAAGGGGTGGAGATTATTCGCAGGAAGGAAGAGAATAAACTCCGCCAGACACTTGCGCGCATTGAGGAGCTTGTCGAAGAATATGATATCTCTCTTATTGTGTTGGGACTTCCGAAACATATGAACAATTCGGAGGGTATTCGTGTTGAGAGCACCATGGAGTTCAAGGAGAAGCTTGAGCGCAGGCTTGGACTCGAGGTTGTTATGTGGGATGAGAGACTCACGACGGTTGCTGCTGACCGCACCATGATGGAGGCGGGAATACGCAGGGAGAACAGAAAAGAATACGTTGACATGTTGGCGGCGCAGTTTATCCTTCAGGGATATCTTGACAGTCTTGCATTTAAGAAAAAGGAAAATTTATAAGAATTATTAGTGCCGCCATCGGCGGAGGAATGGAGAGTAATATGGCAGATACGGAAAAATTGGTATTTCAGACAGAGGATGGCAAAGAGGTAGAGTTTGAGGTGATTGAGTCCACAAGAGTGAACGGGGCAGATTACCTTTTGGTTACTACAGATGATACAACTATCTATGACAGCGAGAATGATGAGGAGGACAGCGAGGCGGTATTTATCCTCAAGGATACTTCCGCACCTGAGGCAGAGGAAGCTTTATATGAGTTCGTGGACGACGAGGAAGAGCTTGACGCTGTGTTCAAGATTTTCGAGCAGCTTTTAGATGATGAAGAAGAATAAGCAGAACGTGTTTTTTTGGGAGGTGTTTTTTTGAAAACGGAGACAACTGAAAAGGTTAAGATAATTCCACTCGGCGGTTTGGAGCAGATTGGAATGAACATGACTGCCTTCATGTACGGGGACAGTATTATTGTTGTGGACTGCGGTCTGTCTTTTCCTGATGACGATATGTTGGGAATAGATCTTGTTATTCCTGATGTTACATTTTTGAAGGACAATATTGACAAGGTGAAGGGATTCGTTGTGACTCATGGGCATGAGGATCATATAGGAGCGTTCCCTTATGTGTTAAGAGAGGTCAACAAGCCTATATATGCGACTAAGCTTACAATGGGTATCATAGAGACGAAGCTCAAGGAGCACAATCTCATGGGAACGACCAAGCGCAAGGTCGTAAAGTACGGGCAGTACATTATGCTCGGCGATTTTAGAATTGAATTTATCAGAATTAACCACAGCATAGCCGATGCGTGTGCGCTTGCAATCTACACTCCTGCAGGAACCATTATCCACACGGGAGATTTCAAGGTCGATTACACACCGGTATTCGGTGAGCCGATAGATTTACAGAGATTTGGAGAAATAGGAAAGAAGGGCGTTCTCGCGATGCTCTGTGACAGCACGAATGTTATGCGTCCGGGCTACACCATGTCTGAAAAGACGGTCGGCAAGACGTTTGACAATATATTCTCGGACAACCAGAACAGCAGAATAATCGTTGCCACCTTCGCATCGAATGTCGACAGAGTGCAGCAGATTATCAACTCGGCAGCCAAGTATAACCGCAAGGTTGCCGTTGAGGGACGCAGCATGGTGAATATCATTAATGTTGCGAGCGAGTTAGGATACCTCGACATTCCTGAGGGAATGTTGGTCGAGACCGACGAACTTAAAAAGTACACGGACAGCCAGACGGTTATCATCACGACGGGAAGCCAGGGTGAGTCGATGGCGGCTCTATCGAGAATGGCTGCGTCAATTCACAAGAAGGTTACGATCAAGCCGGGAGATGTTGTCATTGTGAGTGCAACACCTATTCCGGGCAATGAGAAGTCGGTTGCAAGAGTAATAAATGAGCTCTCAATGAAGGGCGCGAAGGTTATCTTTCAGGATACACATGTATCCGGACATGCCTCACAGGAAGAGATTAAGCTCATGTATTCCATAGTTAAGCCTAAGTATGCGATACCGGTGCATGGTGAATACAGACATTTAAAGACACATGCCGACCTCGCAGTATCACTGGGGATTCCTAAGGAGAATGTATTCATTCTCTCATCGGGCGATGTCTTAGAGCTCGGTGCAGAGAGCGCCGGAAAGACTGGCACAGTTACGGCGGGAAGCCTTCTTGTTGATGGTCTCGGTGTCGGAGATGTCGGAAATATCGTTCTGCGCGACAGACAGAACCTTGCCGAGAACGGTATAATAATAGTTGTCCTCACACTCGAGAAGTACACGAACCAGCTTCTTGCAGGTCCGGATATCGTGACAAGAGGATTTGTGTATGTCAGAGAGTCGGAGACACTCTTAGAGGATGCAACAAGCGTTGTCAGAGAGTCTGTTGACAGATGTCTTGAGAGAAATATAAGCGACTGGGGAAAGATAAAGAACATTATCAGGGATGATTTAAGCGATTATCTTTGGAAGAAGATGAAGAGAAATCCTATGATTTTACCTATCATTATGGAGGTGTCATAATTGGGTGACAGCAGGAATAAAACCTTTGAAAACCGTCCGGTTGATGTAAAGACTGAGGAACTTGTGCAGGCCGTGCTTGAGAGTGAG
>CAMEEX010000072.1 GCA_945915235.1 uncultured Clostridia bacterium
CTCAAGCCGCATTTATTCAGGCCTTATTCGGAAATATCTGCTGGGAAAGTTGAGTGAATAACTTATCAAAGGGCTGGGTTGAAATAAGAAGAAGTGATATTGAGCGAATAATTGAGCCAGATGTAGATAATATGGAAGAGATGGATTCTGAAATGGTGTCAGCTTCATTTATCACAAAAGAGATGCTTGCATATGACTCTCTTGTGTTCAGTCTTTTGAATGATAATGAGAATTCGGATATAGCTCAAATATACAGACCGTTCTTTCTTGAAGTTCAAATTCCATCAAAATACTTGAAGCGGTGTGCTGCATTTAAAGAGCTACATATGTCTGAAGATGATGAATTTGTTTATGTGAGCTGTCAACTGAACGAGGAAAAATCAGATAATGGACAAGAATGTTCTTTATTTAGTGCGTTCAGCCCTATCAAAAAAATAGTAAGGTAATTGTGATAGGGCAGAGTGCAACAAAGCAGGAGATTGAAAATATAAAAAAGGCATATTCCTGCAATGGAAAAGGAAGCTGCTTGTCAACTTCCTTGTATATTCAAAATAAGCTTGAGAATATATTTAAAAATGTTAAGTTTAAATATGCCAAAGTTTATAAGGTGGGAAATGCCAACTGCATATATATGTATTCTACATGCAGTAATGGTCAGAGAAGATTGCTGTATGATATAGGAATTGGTTATAAAGGGACAAGTGGAAATAGTTCGAAAGCTGTTAAGACAAGCTATCAACCTTCGCTGACAGCACTTTCGGAAATTAATCCGAGTGCTGTTGTTATTTCGCATTGGGATACGGATCATTTTATAGGTTATGTCTATGCATCTGAAAAGATATATGACTGTTTATGGGTTTCACCTGATTTGAAACGCGCAGGAGTAAATGCACGCAGACTTGCAGTATACTTATATAAGAGTGGGAAGCTGCTCATGGTTGACAGCTCAGAAGATGACTTCATAAAGGTTGGTGATGAGCTTGAATTGTACAAATCAAATAAAAAAGTCAAAGGTACAACCCCGATAAATTGCGAAGGGATTTCTATAAAAATTTATAATACAAAGAAAGGCACCAGTTCACTGTTTATGGGAGATGTTCCGTATAGTTCTTTAACAACAAAAGCGAATTTTGAAATAAACAGTCCATATAAGACTATGGTGGTGCCGCATCATGGAGCTAAGATGGATTACTCAATGTTAAGTAATATAAAAAAGGGAAAGAGGGCGATTATATGTGCCGATGGAAAGAATAAGTACCACCCTAATGCCGAACATATAGATAGATTAGGAGAACACTATGATAAAGTGGTTTTGACGGAAAAAGCTAAAAGAGCTTACATAAAGATAAAATTTTAATATGGACAAGGTATTTGCGTAAACAGGATTTTGATGTAAGCATAACTTTAGCAATATTACATATTTCTTCTTTCATTTACCCTATATCCGTTGTATAATAATCACATAGCATTCGTGAAAAGGTGCCGTGAGCTGGCGGCAGGGAGAAGGGTATACATTTCGTGTGCTAAAAAACATAAGAGAGGTATGGAATATGGCGTTATTTCAGAGCGAAAATCCGAAGGAAAAGCACAACAAAGGCATATTGGGTGCGTTTGCCGTGGACGTTATCAAGTGGGAGCCGGAGAGTGACCAGGAGGCGGGACTTATTGTTCATAAGTTCCAGTATGAGGACTTTCCAAACGGCTCGTATTTGATTGTGGCACCTTCGCAGATGGCGGTGTTTACCAACAATGTGTCAGCCGGAAGTTCGTCAGATGACGATGGAAGCGGGCAGGCGCAGGTTTCAGTGTTCAATGGTCCGTGCAAGATTAAACTTGAAACCGGAGACAGCAGGTTTGCACCTTTTAGAAACATCAGCCATTCGCTGACAGGTGGGGAGTCGGCGTTTCACAGCACGGTATATTTTGTGAACACGACTTACATGAATGAACTGTCATGGGGGACACAGGCGCCGGTTGTTGTAATGGACCCTGAGGAGGAGATTAATATTCATGTCAGGGCATTTGGTCTGTTCGGGGTTCACATAGAGCAGACGGACACAGGGATAAGCGCTGTCCAGGCGAGGAAGTTTCTTCAGAAGGTTGTCGGCACAAGGGCAGATTACACAAGAAATGAACTCATTAGCTTTATGAGGGCGAAGATACTCGAGTATGTTCCGGATATGCTTGCCAAGAGCATGGTTGATGAGGGTATAGGTATTCTGAAGATAAGCACGCATTTGTCGGATTTTTCGGAGAAGATTTATAACAAGCTTATCGACCATTTCGATGAGTTTGGTCTCACGCTTGACAATTTTTCATTCCATAATATCAATGCGCCGGACGAAGATCTCAGGGCAATCAATGAGATGAAAATTCAGCGAAAGAGAGAGCAGCTCGAGGCAGAGGGAAATGCAAGAAAGATGGATATTGAGTCGGCTGCCAGAGCTCGTATGCGTGAGCGCGAGGGATATACATATCAGCAGGAGAAATCGTTTGGTGTCATGGAAGCGGCGGCGGCTAATGAGGGCGGCTCAGCTAATTTCTTAGGAGCCGGCATGGGACTTGGAATGGGAGTTGGTGTAGGTTCTGCTGTTGGAGCGGGATTTGGAAATCTGGCCCAGTCTACGATTGGAAGTGTCAATATGGCACAGCCGCAGACGGCAGCAACCTCAGAGGGTGTCAGATGTCCTGAATGTGGTGAGCTTGTTCCGAATGGCGCGAAGTTCTGTATGGCGTGCGGCGCAAAGATGGAGAAGCAGGAGGTATGTCCGGCGTGCGGAGAGCCGATTGTCAAGGGCGCGAAGTTCTGCCTTAACTGTGGAAGAAGGCTTGCGCCGGGTGTCTGTCCTAACTGTGGAAAGGAAGTTACACCGGGAGCAAAATTCTGTCTTGAATGTGGAACCAAATTATAATGGGAGATGAGACTATGAAAGATAAAAATAGCATTAATAAAATTCTTGTCATTGGAGCCTTGATTTTTGTCGGCTGGTGTATTGCGATTATTGTGACGGTTAAGCCGGAGCTTATTGGATTTAATTTCTGGTTTGCATTGGCGTTTGGGATAATTGCATTTGCGCTTTCTCTGGTTTCTATTTTAAAAATGAAGGTAAGTTATAACAGAAATCTGACAGAGATAAATGCACTGCCTTTTATTGCTACGGCAGCGTATTTTGCGGCGGCGATCGTTCTGAACAGCATTTTTATTTTCAGACTGTATTTCGGGTTCCGTCTGATTCTGGTGGTGCTTAACTTTATTCTCCTGATTGCGTTTGTCTCATACAGATTATTTACAAATAATTATGCATCACATGTTGAGACGTTGTCGGAGAAGCTTGAGGAAAAGACCGGGGACGTGAAGCATATTTCAGCGAAGATTGCCCAGGTCGCAGCAAAAATAAGTGACGCGGACAGGAAAAAGAGGCTTTTAAAGCTCAAGGAGACCGTTGATTACAGTACGAACCTGACACAGCCGAAGGTTTATGAGGTTCAGGATGAAATTCTTTTAGAGCTCAACAAGCTGGAGGCTTTGGTTGACGGGGATTGTTCAGCAGATGATTTTAACGGAAAAATGAGCAGGCTTGAGTCGATATGGAAGTCAAGAAACGCTGTGAAGTAAGACGGAAATTGTTCATAAGAGTTTCATAAATATTATGTGTACGAATGGGAGAAGAAAGTGGAATTTACGGGTTTAAAATGCAATGGGTGTGGCAGCAGTAATGTCACTTTTGATTCGAAGAGAAGGGTATTGATATGTAATCAGTGTGGTAAGGAGGAGTATTATTCCAGGGCGACATTGAATGCGAGCGGAAAGGTTCTTTTGAGCAAGGACAACGCAATCAACTTTTTTTCTGAGGGAAAGTTCGAGAATGCACAGCATTATGCGCTTGAGGTGCTTAATATTTCACAGGATAATGCGCCTGCATTATTTATTATGTCATATTATGATGAGATCGTGATGAGAAAGATTGGGGCAATATCGCGCTTTTTTGACACGGTGAATGACATAGCGCTTGAGGGGAGCGAGGTCGAGGAACTTCAGAAACTCTTCATCGCTGCGGCGTACAATATGACTGATTATGAGGAAAGCATTATTAAGTTGATGGCGCTTAATATGCAGTCGGAGGAGGACGCACAGCAGTTGTGCGGGTTTATTGACAAGCTGTGTCCGTATCTTTTGATGAAGAGACCATCGATTAACTTTTTTACCCCAAGTCTTTGTGAGATGTATGGGGATCTTGCAGAACATTGTGATATACCTAAGACCTGTTTTGCGCTCATAAAGCTTATAAAGCAGAACCCGGATTCGCCATACAGCGATAATTCCTTTTATCTGCAGGCGAGATCAAGGTATTTTTATGACAATTTTATTTTGCCTGTCGGTGGAATAATAAACAAGATGAAATCTCAGGATTTAAGGGGAAAGTTCATCAGCTCGTATGAGAAGATTAAGAGAGAGTATGAGACTGATGCAAAAATATAATAATACCGGAGGAGGAAACAGAGCATGTCAGAACAGTCGGTGAACATTGATCTTGGTAGGCTGGAAAACAGGGTTGAGCAGTTAGCCCAGATTCAGAACCAGACAAACGAGAAACTTGACGGAATGGGAAGGGAAATCACACAGGTTCAGAAGAACCTTTCCGAACTGGCGTCAAGATTTGAACAGCTTATGCGTGAGCAGAAGAAGATAGCTGCATTACAGCAGGCTACAACGGAACTTGTAAGGGTACGACAGGAGATTGACAGCAAATTTGGTGATTATAAAACTGTCAGAGGTACAATGCTCGGAGTGCTTCAGGCAACGGACTTAGCACTTGTTAAGAAAACTACGATTTCGAGGGTGTCAGAGGAACTCATGTTGTCGACCCCGAAATACTGGCTCGCACCGTGTCTGGTTGCCGTGTCGGCATGGATTGGAAACGACAGGGATCTCGCAGAGCGCGCCATCGCTGAGGCGGTAAAGCGAGATGAGGAGAGAACGGCGCTCACAATGGCACTCATATGTCGAAGAAATAACAGGGCCGATGCCTGTTATGAGTGGTTGGCACTGTACTTTTCAAAGCAGGACGCAGCGAATTTTTCAGAGGGTACATTCACATATATAGATGCTTATGTGAACGGCGTTTTCGGACCGGACAAGAAGCATATATGCGATGACTATATAACAAGATGGCTTAATGAGATAAGGGGAAGCAGCAGCCAGTTCGAGCAGAAGCAGGAGGAGTCATGGAAGGGCTATTGTGACAGGTTCCACAATGACATAGGCGGGCAGTTCCCGACGCTCAAGAAGTGCGTACCCGAATATGACAGAATTAATAACTATGTTGGAAGAATAACCTCGGTAGATGCGATTGCTGAGAATTTTGACGGCATGGTGAACGCTTATGTTGACCAAGATGTTCTCAAGAAAAACATTGATGAGAACCTTATAAATCTTATAAGCCGCTACGACGAGGACGAGGAGCCGCTCAGAAAAGAGGAAGCTTACTATCAGGCTGTAAAATATTATGAGGGCGATACCACGCTCGCAAAGAATGCGATTGAGAAGGCTGACAATATGAGAAGGGCCAAGACCCTCAACCTCGTTGAGCAGATGTTGAAGGCGGTTCAGGGAACGGACGATGTCTCTCCTTCTAAGAAAAAGACGGCAGTTTCATTTTTGGGAGATTACATCAAGAAGGGCTTCAATTCATACATAACGGAAAATAAAGAGGCATTTCCTCAGGCGATTTCAATAAATGTTGAGGGCTGGACCGGGACAAGCACTGACGGTGACAATTATGTGCAGCTCAGCACTGATTTTGACAATTTTATTGAGAAGAGAAGAGCTCAGGACATTGAAAATGCCATGACCAAGACACCGAAAAAGTGGCTGATTGCCTCGATTATCTCCGCTGTGATGGCGGTTGCCATGCTCTTTGTTGCACTGCCTGTTGGAATAGGACTTTTAGTGGTGGCCGGTGTATGTCTCATAAGCAAATTCAATGCACAGAAGGATATAAAAAACAAGGTTGCGCGAATTAATGAGGACTATGATGAGCTCTCGAAGCTTGGCAAGCAGAATATTTCTGATTGTCTGAATGAGTGGGTTCAGGTTAAAAATATTACCGAGAAATTTGACAGTGAGCCTGTCAGAGATATCATTGCATAGGAGGTGCTGCTATGGATTCAACAAATAATGATAATGAATTTGATGAGTTGGAGGCAATGTTCGGAGACATTGACCCTGACATGAAGAAAATGGAGAAGGTAGTGCTTACGCAGAACCTTGAAGGCTTTGCAAGCTGCTTCCCGGAATGGGATTTACACCCGCCAAAGAAAAATTCATAATGAGGTTGATTAAGGAGCCCATCGGCGTTTCTCGTCGGTGGGCTGTTTTGACAGAGATAGTTTTCATTATTATTGGAGGATTGTTATGGAGGAATATTTCCAGTCACCATCACCGTCGGTGTCATCGAAGCGAATACTTTATACCGCGAGCGGCTTTGCTAAAAACAATCTGATATTTTTGCAGGAGACGGGCTCGCTGCGGGCTATAAAACCGCATGTTTCAAAGAGGGATAATCTGCAGTCTTACCTATGCATGATGGTGCTTGAAGGTTCAGGATACATTGAGTATGAGGGACAAAGATATGACATGAAAAAGGATGACTGCGCGTTCATCGATTGTATGAGAAGCTACAGCCACAGCACGGGGAAAAGCAGGGGCGACGGGACGGCGCAGCTCTGGTCGCTGCAGTGGGCACATTTTTATGGTGAGAATATGCCGGCAATATATGAAAAATATGTTGAGCGCGGCGGGCAGCCGGTATTCACACCCGACAATGCACAGCAGTATAGGGATATATTCTCCCGGCTGTACGATATAGCGTGTTCGGAGGATTATATAAGGGACATGAAGCTGAATGTGGTGCTGGGGGAGCTGCTGGCGGTGATTATGGAGCAGTCGTGGCACCCTGAAAATGCGTCGACGGGAAAAAAACGGCGTGAACTCATAGATGTCAAAGCGTTTCTTGACGAGCACTACACGGAGAAGCTTACGCTGGATTTTCTGTCCGCATCATTTTATATAGATAAATTTTACCTGAGCAAGATATTTAAGGAGACCTATGGGGTTACGATAAACGCATACATTCTTTCTAAGAGGATAACGCAGGCAAAGAAACTCCTGAGATTTTCTGATTTAAGCATAGATGAGATAGGCAGCAGGGTTGGAATGAATGATGCCAATTATTTCAGCAGGAGCTTTAAAAAGCTTGAGGGCATAAGCCCTAGTGAATATAAAAAGACCTGGTAATATATGAAGGTGTAACGGCGCATCGGCAATCTCAGATATATGTATCCGAAAAACCAATATTGTGCTAATTTTTCTCTATATATGCGGTTACACTAAGCATATACTTGATATAGAATTTTATAAAATGTGAAGAAACATAATTGTAGCTGGTGAATTAATTTACCACAGGTATAAGAAATTATTATGAAAGAAGAGGTTATTTAGATGAAAAAGGCTTTAATTACGGGAATAACGGGACAGGATGGTTCATTTTTGGCAGAGTTCCTTCTTGAGAAGGGCTATGAGGTTCATGGTATCACAAGAAGAGCTTCCATATCAAACACAGGAAGAATTGATCACCTTCTGAGAGCAGGCAGCATTACTTTACATGACGGAGATTTGTCTGACTCAATTTCACTAATCAAGATTATCGGTGATGTGCAGCCGGACGAGATTTATAATCTTGCAGCGCAGTCACATGTACAGGTATCCTTCGATGCACCTGAGTACACGGGAGATGTGGACGCTGTAGGTGTTCTTCGTGTGCTTGAGGCAGTCAGGGTTCTCGGTCTTACCAAGAAAACCAAGATATATCAGGCATCTACCTCCGAGCTTTACGGCAAGGTTGAGGAGATTCCTCAGTCAGAGACAACACCTTTCCACCCATACAGCCCATATGCTATTGCTAAGCAGTACGGTTTCTGGATGATAAAGGAGTACCGCGAGGCGTATGGCATGTTCGCTGTAAATGGTATCCTTTTCAACCATGAGTCAGAGCGCCGCGGAGAGAATTTTGTTACAAGAAAGATTACACTTGCAGCAGGAAGAATAGCAGAGGGGATTCAGGATCACCTTGAGCTTGGCAATCTCGATTCGCTCAGGGACTGGGGCTACGCTAAGGACTATGTTGAGTGCATGTGGCTTATTATGCAGCAGGAGAAGCCGGAGGATTTCGTCATCGCAACAGGTGAGCAGCACACGGTAAGAGATTTCACGGAGAAAGCATTCGCTTCTAACGGCATTACACTTCGTTGGGAAGGAACCGGCATTGATGAGAAGGGCTATGATGTGGCTACAGGAAAGATGCTTGTATGTGTAAATCCACAGTGGTTCCGTCCTACAGATGTAGACAATCTCTGGGGAAATCCTACAAAGGCTAAGACTGTACTTGGCTGGAACCCACAGAAGACCTCCTATGAGGAGCTTGTAAAGATAATGTCAGAGCACGACAGAGAGCTCGCAAAGCGTGAGAAGCAGCTTATAAAGTAATAGTGTTGATTTATTGAATGTGAGGAAAAGAACATTATGATGGAAAAGAATGCGAAGATATATGTTGCCGGACATCGTGGAATGGTTGGCTCTGCGATAGTGAGAGAGTTAAACAGGCAGGGCTATGACAATGTAATCACGAGGACGCACAAGGAGCTTGACCTTTGCAGGCAGGAGGACGTTGAGAAGTTCTTTGCAGAGGAGAAGCCTGAGTATGTATTCTTAGCTGCAGCCAAGGTTGGCGGTATAGTGGCTAATCAGGAGGCTCTTGCCGACTTTATGTACTACAATATGACACTTGAGATGAATGTCATCCATTCTGCATGGCAGAATGGATGTAAGAAGCTTGAGTTTTTGGGCTCCTCCTGTATTTATCCGAGAATGGCGCCACAGCCTATGCCGGAGAGCTGCCTTCTTACCTCAGAGCTTGAAAAGACGAATGAGGCGTATGCGCTTGCAAAGATATCCGGTCTGAAATACTGCGAGTTTCTCAACAGACAGTATGGGACTGATTATATATCGGTTATGCCGACGAACCTCTATGGTCCGAATGACAACTACCACCCGACACACAGCCACGTTCTTCCGGCGCTCATCAGAAGATTTCATGAGGCTAAGGAGCAGAATCTTCCTTATGTTACCTGCTGGGGTGACGGAAGCCCGTTAAGAGAGTTCCTCTACGTTGACGACCTTGCAAACCTATGTGTATTCCTGATGAACAACTACAGCGGCAATGAGACTGTCAATGCCGGAACGGGCAAGGAGCTCACAATCAAGGAGCTCACTGAGCTTGTTGCAAAGGTAATCGGTTACACGGGAGAAATCCGCTGGGATGCTTCCAAGCCTAACGGAACACCGAGAAAACTCCTTGACGTATCGAAGGCGACGAAGCTTGGCTGGACATATAAGACAGAGCTTGAGGAAGGAATAAGACTTTCCTATGAGGATTTCCTCAACAATCCTATGAGAGCGGAGAGATAATGTTTACAAAGAATGTGCGATTTGTTATAATCAAGTCGCACGTTTTTTTGCATATTAATTATAATAGTGAATATATATTATGATGTTAGGTGAAATGGTTATTTGACCTGATACCGTACAGCAGATATATGATTACATAATGATGAAAAATAAATTGAATTGAAAAGAGGAAAATTATGGGCAAGTATTTTGGAACAGATGGTTTCAGAGGAGAAGCCAATGTAAATCTCACAGCCGACCATGCGTTTAAGGTTGGAAGATTTCTTGGCTGGTATTACGGAGAACTTAGAAGAAGAAATGGGGACAATGAACAGGCTAGAATAGTAATAGGCAAAGATACAAGACGTTCAAGCTATATGTTTGAGTACTCATTAGTCGGCGGTCTTGTGGCATCGGGAGCTGATGCATATCTGCTCCATGTTACTACAACGCCTTCTGTGGCGTATGTCGCGCGGACAGACGGTTTTGACTGTGGTATCATGATTTCGGCGAGTCATAACCCTTATTATGATAATGGCATCAAGCTTATAAATGGTCAGGGCGAGAAGATGGACGAAAAGACCATTGAGCTTGTGGAGGCATATATTGACGGCAGACTTGAGGTGTTCGGCAAGAAGTACGGGGAGGTTCCTTTTGCACATAAGGATAAAATCGGCTGCACGGTGGATTATGTGGCAGGGCGCAACAGATATATGGGATATCTTATATCGCTGGGGATATATTCCTTTAAGGGTGTGAAGGTAGGTCTCGATTGCGCTAACGGCAGTGCATGGAATATTGCCAAGTGCGTGTTTGATGCGTTAGGAGCTAAGACATATGTTATAAATGCTGAGCCTGACGGAACGAATATCAATATGAATGCAGGTTCAACACATATTGAGGGGCTTCAGAAGTTTGTTGTTGAGAATGGACTTGACGTAGGATTTGCCTATGATGGAGACGCTGACAGGTGTCTGTGCGTGGATGAGAAGGGAAATGTGATTACGGGCGATCATATTCTGTACATATATGGCAGATATATGAAAGAGAGAGGCAAGCTTGTGAACAATACGGTTGTCACGACTGTCATGTCCAACTTCGGTCTGTACAAGGCATTTGACGAGGTAGGAATTGACTATGCCAAGACTGCGGTGGGCGATAAGTATGTCTATGAGTACATGTGCGACAACGGCTGCAGAATAGGCGGCGAGCAGTCGGGGCATATCATTTTTTCCAAGTACGCATCGACGGGTGACGGTATTCTCACGAGCCTCAAGATGATGGAAGTCATGATGGCTAAAAAGAAGAAAATGAGCGAGCTGTGTGAGGGACTTTCCATATATCCACAGGTTTTAAAAAATGCCAGAGTCACAGACAAACGTGCAGCACAGGATGATGCTGATGTTCAGGCGGCAGTTAAGAAGGTTGCAGACAGTTTAGGTGATTCAGGGCGAATTCTTGTGCGTGAGTCGGGAACGGAGCCGCTTGTGAGAGTTATGGTTGAGGCTGAAACCGATGAAATCTGTTCTAAATATGTTGAAAGTGTAATTGATGTGATCAGGGAAAAAGGATATATGTGCGAATAAAACCTATTTACAAAAATTAAACTGTAGTTATATAGAAATTAAACTTTCGATTGGGCTTATTAAAGACTATGTATCAAACTGGTATGTAGTCTTTTAATTTTCTTTATGGTATAATAAACATACAAATGAATAGTGCAATGTTTATTATATTAGTAATACTATCGTATAAATTTATTTTACATGTTGAGAAGGATGATATGTATGGTCTATGACAGTTACGAGTTTGGCAAATATATTACAGAATTACGGCGTAAGGACAATCTTTCAATGAATGTAATTTGTGAAGGTATTTGCGATGTGAGCGTGATGAGTCGTATTGAAAGTGGAGAGAGGGAAGTAAGCAAACTTGTTCAGGATAGGATTCTCGGAAGACTAGGCGTAGCTCCGGAGAATTTTGAAAATATGGTATTTTCGGATGAGTATGAGCGCTGGAAAGTTAGACAGAAGATTATAAGTTTGATACAGCATGAAAAGATTAATGAGGCTGATGAACTTCTTGAGCATATGTTCGTTGAAAACAGATTAACTGAGCGAAAAAAGTCGGTTGAGGATTTGGATGCAATTTTGGAAATGCAGTTTTATCTTGCGATGAAGGCTCAGATAAAGAGATATAATAATGCGGACGATAAGGAACTGAGAAAATTGTATGCTGATGCCGTAAATCAGACTGTTGCAAAGTTTGACATGGATAAGAGCTTAAAAGACTTTTTTGATAATAAAAAGTTTTCGATTGAGGAAATAAATCTTCTGATTGAGTACGGAAGGTATATTTCGGTTACAAGGGGAGTCAGGCTTTTAAAGTGTATTATAACATATCTGGATAAGAACAGATTTACGGATTTGGCAAAATCGAAGGTTTACCCTAAAGCTGTATACTATTTATATTTGGCGGAAAAGAAGATGGGCATGGATAAAGAGAGGGAAATTAATCTGCTTATCGGATTGTCAACAGATGCCATAGAATGTCTTCGTACAGCTTCAAGAACATTTTACTTATATGAGCTTTTGGAAATGAAGATGGAACTGATTTCAGGGAAAAGGGATGTCAATGCAGGTCTGTCAGTGCACAGCATGGGTGATGTTTCTGTAGATGATAAATATATGAACGACTTTGGAAATACAGATGAATTTTCTTTGGAAGCACAATACATATGGTGTCGTAATATGCTGTTGGCAATGAATGAGATATATACAAGGTGCGGTCTTCGTAAAGACACATTCGAGTATGGATATATTTATGTAGATGGAGAAGTATATTGCATTGAAGACGTGATACGCATAAGAAGAAATATGTTAAATATAAGTATGCGTAAGTTGAGTTTAGGTGTGTGTTCAGAACGTACGATAAGCCGGATAGAAAAGAAAAGCGTAAAGCCGCAATGTGCGATAGTGCATAAATTGTTTTCAAAGCTCGGATTGTCATGTGAATTTAGCAGAACAGAGCTTGTATCGTCCAATGTTGATGTTCAGGAAAAGCTTGTTAAGCTAAAAAACTATATAAACAGTGGAGAACATTATAAAGCAGATCAGATTCTCACGGAATTAGGCAAAGCAGTTTCTATGGATATTCCGCAGAACAAACAGGTACTGACCCGAATTAGTGCGTGTAACGATAGAACACAGGGTAAATTATCGGAATTGGAGTATATTAAACAAATTAAGGCAGCATTAGAGTGTACTTTGCCATACAATGTCGCGATTTCAAACAGTGAAAAGTATCTGACAGATGAAGAAATGTCATGTATGTGTAATATACTTGTTTCCAAGAAAATGGATGTACCTGAAGTGAGGCAGTGCTTTGATGCACTTTTGAGAATTAATAACAGCAGGGAACCGTACATAAACAGTTACCTAAGCATGTATGAATTTACCATGCACATCATTGCAAGCCATATGGGCGATTGCGGAAGGTATGATGAATCCGATTTAATGGAAGGAATCATATTGGAAAATACATTGATAAACAGGAGAGTAACCGTGGCGGCCATTGTTTTATACGGCATGTTATGGAATGATTTGCAGAGGAAGAACGAAAAAATAGCTACATCAAAAGATGCAGCTATAAGTTCAGAGATAAAACTATGTGTAATTATAAGTAATTTTACAAAGAATGTTTTAAGGTATAAATTCTTCTGTAAACGCTTAAGAACAGACGATTAGTTATATTTTACATAATCAGGGTCTTCGTCCGAATATGTACTTACCTGTGAATCGTAGTGTACGCCCGACTCATCACCAAAAATAAGTGTACCAAATGGAAGTACGATAGTGAAAAGAGACAGACATGCTGTAAGCATAACAACTGTTCGGCTGAGCTTAGATAATAAGTTCTTCTTCATGATAGCTATAACCTCCTAATTAATAATACTTAAAGAGAACAGGGAAGGAATCGGTAAAATAAGGTGAAAGCCATAAGTTTTTCCCTTCCCTGAACACGTTAAATTATAAATATATTCTTGCCGGCTGTAACCTGCCAGAGTTGTCAAAAATGAAATTTGACAACTCTGGCAGGTTACTTTTGTATCAAAATGTGCAATAATAATTATGAAAAGAACATTTTCTTTTCATAATTATTATTGTTATTATATGGAGCGAAGGAAATGGACAGTTTGATAAGGTATGTTGCCACGGATTGTAAAATAGATATTGGCAGCTATACACAGTATGTAAACAAAATCTGTAATTGTATTCAGGCTAACGGTTTGACGAAGGAGATGTTGACGGAACCGGAGTTCACCAAGAAGGTTATGGAACTTCCTTTTACCAAGGGACGCAGAATATCATACAAAATAATGTATAGCAATATCATCTGTGGCATGTCATACAACTGGTATATAGATATTGATTTTTTTGAACAGCCTATGGGCGTGGAACTGCAGATCAATATAACTTCACAGACTTACATGATAAATGTTGAAGAGACATATTTGACTAAGCTGGCTCGGACAGTTGAGGAGTGTATTGACAGGGAATGGGGAGTCTTTGTGAGAGTTATTGATGCCTACAGTGATATGCTTAACATGCTGTTGGTTCCGGAACTGCACAGAGTTGAAAACATGACAAGACGTGTTGTGTTTAGCATGATGGCGGGAATGTATGGCGCACGGTGGTGGAAGGAATATGTCAATGAGGACTATTGTTGTACAGAGCCGGCAGAGAGCATTGAGTATGCGGTTTCGGATGATAGGATTCTTTCAATGAATATAGAGGAATTTGATAAAGTTATAACGGCTGAGTGGAAAAACTGCTTTTCACAAGAGTTTTCTGAGGAATTTCTGAATTATATTCATAAGCTTTCCAAGTCACGAAAAAAGATATTGAGCAACTACAGAAGCGATTCGGATTTTTATATGGGTGTAAGGAAGGCAATGGAAGGTGCCATCCGTGAACTGGCAACGGTTCAGTGCAGAATAGAACATGTAATTTAGTTCCTGAGACTTAACCCGGTATGTGTAGCAAATAAAAAGCGTGAAACAGATAATGGCAGAACCTGTTGAAAACAGATTTGCAAAATTTCGTTTCACGCTTTTTTGAATATGGGTTAGAGTCCTTTTTTGTCCTTGATGATGTATCGAGGACGTTTTTTTGTTTCAAGGTATATCTTGCCGATGTATTCTCCGATGACTCCGAGGCTTAGAAGCTGGATTCCGCCGAGGAAGCAGATAATACATATCATGCT
>CAMEEX010000073.1 GCA_945915235.1 uncultured Clostridia bacterium
CACATAGTACACTCCGCCCCACGCATAGAATATGAGGCTCGCAATCAGAAGCCAGGTGTTTTTGAGTGTGTACCTAAGCTTATCGTATTTTACCATTGAAAGGAGCAGATTTACAATAAGAACCAGCGGGAGAAAAATCCACAAAAAACTCATTGAAGCAAACAGCATTTTACTTACCCCGCGAAAAAGCGCGTTCCCGCCTTCTTATCCTCGCTCACCTCATACAGAAGCTCCGGCTTGTCACCGTTTATTATCACCATATCTATTCCGTTCTCATTCGCGATTGATGCCGCCTTTAACTTGGTCGCCATGCCGCCCGTTCCGAGCTTGGAGCCGGCACCTCCCGCGAGCGCCTTTATCTCGTCGGTTATTCCGTGAACCTCCTCGATAAGCTTCGCGTCCTCGTATTTATGCGGGTCCTTGTCATACAATCCGTCTATATCGGACATGATCACAAGGGTATCCGCTTTCGCCACGGAAGCCACTATCGCCGCAAGCGAATCATTCTCGCCCACCTCGAGCTCAAGCTCATCTATCGCAACCGTGTCATTCTCATTGACAACCGGAATTACGCCGAGCTCGATGAGCTTCGCCATGGCGTTCTCCACATTTCTTCTTCTGTCCTCAAGAAGAACATACTTCGTGAGGAGGAGCTGTGCAACCGTCACACCATACTCAGAGAACTGCTTGTCATACATATCCATGAGCTCACACTGTCCGACAGCCGCGCATGCCTGCTTGCCGGGCGTATCCTTCGGGCGCTCCCGCAGCCCAATCTTACTCATTCCAAGTGCAATAGAACCGCTCGACACCAGTATCATCTGGTTTCCCGCGTTCTGAAGATCTGCGATGGTCTTTACTATCTTCTCGACCCTCCTGATGTTAAGATGCCCCGTCGCATAGGTCAGCGTCGATGTACCTACTTTTACTACAATTCTCTTTCCTGTCATGTCCGTGTGCTCCTCCCGACTGTATTTTCAACTAAAACTGGCTGTTATAAAGCTGCGAATAAAATCCGCCCTTCGCAAGAAGCGTATCGTGGTCGCCCTGCTCTATGACGTGTCCGTCCTTCATTACGAGAATAACATCTGCCTCTCGTATCGTGGAGAGTCTGTGCGCCACGATAAAGCTTGTTCTGCCCTTCATCATTCGCGCAAAAGCCTCCTGAATTTTGATTTCGGTTCTTGTATCTATTGAAGAAGTAGCCTCGTCAAGTATTAGCATAGGAGGCAGGCAGAGCATTACTCTTGCTATGCACAGAAGCTGCTTCTGTCCCTGTGAAAGGCTTCCGCCGTCCTCGTTGAGCACCGTGTCGTAGCCCTGTGGGAGTCTCTTGATAAAGCTGTGCGCGTGTGATGCCTTTGCTGCCACAATCATCTCCTCGTCAGTCGCATCAGGCTTACCCATCTTCAGGTTCTCCCTGATTGTTCCGTTTTTAAGCCATGTATCCTGAAGCACCATACCGTAGGATTTTCGCAGGCTTCCTCTGGTCACGTCCCTGATGTCATCGCCTGCAACCTTGATGCTTCCCGAATTTACATCATAGAAGCGCATGAGAAGGTTGATGAGTGTTGTCTTACCGCAGCCCGTAGGACCCACGATGGCGATACGATGTCCCGGCTTGACAGAGAGATTGAAGTCCTCGATAAGCTTCTGATCCGGAACATATGAAAAATATACATTCTCAAGCTCCACATGTCCGTCCGCATTTACCGTCTTGGCATCTTCCGGCTCAGGAACCTGCGGCTCCTCCTCTATAAGCTCCATAACTCGTCCCGCACAGGTGAGAGCGTTCTGAAGCTCGGTAACAACGCCCGAAATCTCATTGAACGGCTTGGTGTACTGGTTTGCGTAACTGAGCATACTTGAGAGCCTGCCAATGCTTATTCTGCCATGCACCGCGGATATCGCACCTACAAGTGCGACGAGCATGTACACGATACTGTTTACAAATCTAGTTGAAGGGTTCGTTATCGATGAGAAAAAGATTGCCTTTAAGGAGCACTTCTCAAGTCTGTCATTTACCTCGTCAAACTTTTCCTTTACCTCGTCCTCCTGGCTGTACGCCTTCACAACCTTTAAATTTCCGACCATCTCATCTATGATTGCGGTCTGCTCGCCCCTCGTCTCAGACTGCTTCTTGAACATCCTGTGGGTGTTCTTGGCGATATACGCCGCAACAAAAAGTGAGAGCGGTGTCACACACACAACGACAAGCGTTATCGGAATGTTGATGGTGAGCATAAATCCAAGTGTTCCGAGTATCGTTATGACACCCGTAAACAACTGTGTAAATCCCATCAGAAGACCGTCAGCGAACTGGTCGACATCGGCGATGACACGGCTCACCACATCGCCGTAAGGGTGTCTGTCAATGTACTTGAGCGGAAGTATCTCAATCTTTCTGATTGCCTCGGTACGGATATCCCTTATTACATTGTAGGTAATCTTGTTGTTGGATACGTTCATGAGCCACTGTGCAAGCGCACCGATAATGATTACCGCTATCATTGTCTTAATTATCGAAATTATTCCATCAAAATCCACAAATCCCTCATCGATTATGAGGTCTATCGCATTACCTGTGAGAATCGGCACATACAGCGTGCATGCCACCGTGACTGCCGCAAGCAATATCGAAATTATAAGAAAAACATAATATTTTTTGATATATCTGAGCACCTTGCCTATCGTGCTCTTGTCCTCGTTGGTTAATTTTCTGACCTTTGCCATGTCCTTAAGCCTCCTCGTTGTTCTATCTTCCACATAAACGGGTAATTCGCAATCCGCTTCGCTTCTTGCTCATAAAAAAACATCTACTTCGCAGATGTTGTTTTAAATTGCGAGTTATATATCTCTTTATATACCTCACAGTTCTCAAGAAGCTCTTCCTGCGTTCCCATTCCGACCATCTTGCCGTCGTCGAGAACGATAATCTTATCAGCATGCATTATGGAAGCGGTACGCTGTGATACTATGAACACCGTCATGTTTCCCGGAAGTGCCGCGATAGCCGCACGGAGCTTGGCATCGGTAGCATAGTCAAGAGCTGATGCACTGTCGTCGAGTATGAGTATGTCAGGCTTTCTGACGAGCGCTCTCGCTATTGTGAGACGCTGCTTCTGACCACCCGAAAGGTTCTTTCCGCCCTGGGCTATCTCGAAGTCGAGTCCGCCGTCCTTGGTCTCAACGAACTCTCTCGCCTGCGCCGCGTCGATTGCCGCCCACAGCTCCTCGTCAGTCGCACCGTTCTTGCCCCACTTTAAGTTTTCTCTTATTGTTCCCTTAAACAGAACCGCCTTCTGCATGACAATTCCGACATGTTCTCTGAGCTCATCAAAGCTGTACTCATTTACATTGACGCCGTCAACGAGCACCTCGCCCTGTGTCGCATCGTAAAATCTCGGGATAAGTCCGACAAGTGAACTCTTTCCTGAGCCCGTGCCTCCGATGATACCTACCGTCTCACCCTTATTTACCGAGAAATCAATTCCGGTGAGCGAGTTGTCGGCACCCTCATTGTAGCAGAGATTAACATTCTTAAATTCAACAGCATAGCCGTCCTTAGAGTCGGCGCTGTATCGGGTGCTGCCCTCTGTCATGGAAGGCTTAATCTCAAATACGGACTGGATACGATTGCCGCACGCAACCGCCTTTGTCACGGTGATTATGAGGTTTGCAAGCTTGACAAGCTCGACAAGTATCTGAGACATATAGTTTACAAGGGCGATAACCTCTCCCTGTGATAAAATTCCCGCGTCAACGCGGATTGCTCCAACCCATATGAGGGCAGCTATGGCACCATTTACAATGATAAATGTTATAGGATTCATAAGAGCCGAAATTTTTCCGACAAACTTCTGTATTCCGGTGAGAGTGTCATTCTTCTCATCGAAGCTCTCTATCTCGCTCTGCTCCTTGTTAAATGCCCTTATTACACGCACACCCGTAAGGTTCTGTCTTGTTATTCCGAGCACGCTGTCGAGCGCTCCCTGAACCTTTTTGAAAAGCGGAATACTTATGAGCATAATTCCAAATACGACTATAGCAAGTAACGGAATAGCCACAACGAAGATGAGTGCCGCCTTCACGTCAATCGTAAATGCCATAATCATCGCACCGAACACGATGAACGGTGAACGAAGGAAAAGTCTCAGCACAAGGTTTACTCCCGACTGAACCTGATTGATGTCGCTAGTCATTCTCGTTATGAGCGTCGACGTACCGAGCGTATCAATCTCCTTAAATGAGAGACTCTCGATATGTGCAAACAACGCTGATTTAAGCTTTGCCGCAAAACCAACCGCAGCCTTCGCTGAAAAATACTGAGCCGTCAGTGAACAGGTGAGTCCGACAACCGCAAGAACGACAAGAAGCAATGCCATTCTCACAATATACGGCACATTCCCGCCCTTAATACCGTTGTCGGTGATTGCCGCGATTACAAGCGGTACAAAAAGCTCAAATGAAGCCTCAAGCATCTTAAAAAGCGGAGCCAAAATACTCTCTTTTCTGTATGCTTTTAAATACACAAGTAATTTTTTCATACTCTTTTCTCCTGAATTTTATCTTTACATTCTATTCAAACATTGTGGCGGAATAGCCTGCCCCACCGTCATTCATAAGAATTATGTCCACAGTCTTTTCTGTGTTTCCATAAGCTCCTATCGTGTAATCTCCCAATGCGGTGCTTCCCTCAAGAAACGGAAGCTTGAGTGAAACCGAGGTGGCTGTTGCAAGATAGCCCGTCTCAATCGCGTCCCTTATAAAATATACCGCATCATACGCCGGTCTCACACCATCGCACACTGCACCACCAAGCTTTTTTACAAAGCCCTGCACAGCCTCGTCCGCCCTGTCGGCCGCCATATTGACCGGAATATACACGTCATAGCCATACATTTTTCCGGTATACCCAGACCACTCGGGAAGTCCCAGAAATGCTCCGGCATATCCGCTTTCCTTGGCTGTGGACAATATTGTATCGAGCTCGTCAACAGATGCGGGAATGAACACGATGCCTGCTCCCGTTTTTACCACCTCATCAAAAATTTCACCAAGGCTTTCTTTCGTGTACCCGGATATTTCCTTGGCATACACGGTATTTATATTCCCTGACTGCATTGAAGCCGCCATATCCTCATACAGCGAGACATATTTTTCACTTTCCGTTTGGCATACAAGTGCCGCCCTGCTGCCTGAAAGCTTCCCCTGCTCTGCCGCTATAAAATTTACGAGAGCCTCTGTCATGTACTCATCTGAAAAGCACGACTGGTAGACAAAGTTCGCCGCCGACACCACAATATCGTCCGTCACGGAAGGTGTTATTACCGGGACGTTTGCCGAAGCGCTCGCGTTTATGAGCTCTGTCATGCCCTGCGAATTGTTCGTCCCTATCACGGCACACACGCCCTCCTGTGCAAGCTGGTAGTAACCAGCAACCGAGTTCATGTAATATCCGCCGTCATCTTTTTTTACCAGTTCCACCTTGTACCCCTGCGTCAGCACACCGCCCGCGTTATTTATCTCATCAATCGCAAGTGCCGCCGCACTGTACATCTGTTCTGACTCCTCCTTAGCCTCCCCGCTGAAATCAAGAAGCACTCCTATCTTTACCACAAAAGGCTCCTCTGTAGTACTCTCCTCTTTTTTCCCACATGCGGTGAGCCCGAAGCATGCAATTACAAGCAGTGCAAGCAGTCTTAAAAATCTGAATTTCCAACTGCCTCGCACATAACTTCCATGCCCGTCCACATGTGTATTTTTTCTAACTGACATAACTATTTCCTTTCCTTAGCCCACCAAGCTTACACTCTGAGGCTCCACTCCGAGCAATCCACAACCCTTGTCGCAAGACCGTCGTAGAACTCCGGCTCGTGGCAGATAAGAAGTATACTTCCCTTATATTCCTTCAATGCCCTCTTTAACTCATCCTTCGCGTCGACATCGAGATGGTTGGTCGGCTCGTCTAAAAGCAGTACATTTGACGCGCGGTTTATTAGCTTGCAAAGTCTCACCTTCGCCTGCTCGCCTCCGCTTAATACCTGCACCTGACTCTCGATATGCTTCGTCGTGAGTCCGCATTTTGCAAGCGCTGAGCGCACCTGATACTGGGTATATCCCGGAAATTCCTTCCATATTTCCTCTATGCAGGTATTTCTGTTGCCCGGAGCCATCTCCTGCTCAAAATATCCTATCTCGAGATAATCGCCAAGCTCCACCTCGCCCGAAAGTGCCGGGACAAGCCCTAATATGCTCTTTAAAAGAGTGGTCTTTCCTATACCGTTTGCACCAAAGAGAACGACCTTCTCGCCGCGCTCCATTGTAAAATCGAGCGGTCTCGAGAGTGGCTCATCGTATCCGATGACCAGTCCCTTAGTCTGAATGATATATCTCCCCGGAGTCCTTGCCTCCTGAAAATTAAACTCAGGCTTCGGCTTCTCAACTGCCTTCTCAATTATATCCATCTTGTCAAGCTTCTTCTGTCTTGACATCGCCATATTTCTGGTGGCAACCCTCGCCTTGTTTCTCGCAACGAAATCCTCGAGCTCGGCAATCTCCTTCTGCTGTCTGTTGTATGCCGCCTCGCGCTGTGCCTTCTTCATCTCGTACACTTCCATAAACTTGTCATAGTCACCTACATAGCGGTTGAGCTCCTGATTTTCCATGTGATAAATAAGATTGACCACACTGTTGAGGAACGGAATATCATGTGATATGAGGATAAAAGCGTTCTCATACTCTAGAAGGTATCTCTTGAGCCATTCAATGTGAACGGCATCGAGATAGTTCGTCGGCTCGTCAAGAAGAAGAATGTCAGGCTTAGCGAGCAGAAGCTTTGCAAGCAGCACCTTCGTTCTCTGTCCTCCGGACAGCTCCGTCACGTCCTTGTCCATGCCGATATCCTCGAGCCCTAACGCTCTTCCGACCTCGTCTACCTTCGAGTCAATAATATAGAAATCATGCGCCATCAGAAGCTCCTGAATAACACCGAGCTCCTCCATCATCTCGTCCATGTTCTCTGCCGTTCCCGCAGCCATGGCATCGCATATGCTGTTCATCTTCTCTTCCATTGCAAAAAGGTCTGCAAAAGCACTTTTAAGCACATCTCTTATCGTCATGCCCTTAGCAAGAACCGCGTGCTGGTCAAGATATCCGACCTTCACATTCTTCGCCCACTCGACCTTGCCCTCATCAGGCATCAGCTTGCCCGTTATGATGCTCATAAAGGTCGACTTTCCCTCGCCGTTGGCACCGATGAGTCCTATGTGCTCGCCCTTAAGGAGTCTGAAGGAAACATCTTTAAAAATCGCTCTGTCGCCAAAACCATGGCTCAAGTGTTCAACATTAAGTATACTCATATTTTTTCCTTTTCTAAAACCGTTATTTTCTCTTTTTAATCCTTATGTAGTATACACAACTTTTTTCTGTTAGTCTACATAGTAAATACTCATTTTATGTTATTCTGTAATATTTTTCAAGATAATTTCGCCAATTGTCAACCTTGTAAAAGTTTTAGGTTGACATTTATTTTACATGGGCTTATACTCTGAGACATGCACTAATTAAAAAACATGGAGGATATCATGAAAAAATCAATTTACACCACCAAAGAAATTGCTCTCATCGCCCTTTTTGTGGCACTCACGGCAGTATGTGCATGGATCACAATTCCAATGCCTGCACCATTCGCACCATTCACTCTTCAGACCTTTGCAGTGTTCACAGCACTTGGCATACTCGGTCTTAAAAACGGACTCACAGCCATCATCGTATACTGTCTCTTAGGCATTATCGGACTTCCTGTATTCGCCGGAATGAAGGGCGGTGTCGGAGTACTTCTCGGAACAACGGGCGGCTACATAATCGGATTTATCTTCACCGCACTTTCCGTCGGTCTTATAACAAAGAAGTTCGGAAAGAGCATTCCTGTACTTGCCATCTCGATGGTAATAGGACTTATTCTCTGCTACGCCTTCGGAACCGCATGGTTCATCGTTGTCTACACCAACACCAAGAGTGCCGTGGGAATTTCAAGCGCGCTTGCATGGTGTGTTACACCTTACATTCTTCCTGACCTCGTAAAGATTGCGGTTGCAATCACAATCGTTAAGGCGGTGGAAAAGTCCAAGGTAATGAGAACCGTGGCTGCTTAATGTTAAAATCCATTTAGGGTGGCAAAACATGCCTATTTAATGTATGAGTGTATAGCGAGTTGTATTTATGCACATCGACTCCGGTTGCTCGAAGCTAGTTGTTCTAAGGACTCTGATTTATATTATATAAATTCCCGCCACCGTTGCAAAACCAGCCCTCCGTGGCTGTTTGCAACTCAGTCAGCATCCATGCTGACTGTGGCTGAGGTTTTGCACAGAGTCCTAAGAACAACTACACCTCTCACAAAAGTCGCGATATGCATAAATACAGCTCGCTATACACAATTAAATTTATTGGGCATGTTTTGACAGCATAATCTAAAATCATGTAATTATGCACTCCGGCATTTTTACAAAGAGCCTAATAAAAGACGTGTGAAATATGAAATTGTCATTTTCACACGTCTTTTACTTTCTAAATCATGCAGAATATTTCATTGCTTTAATCAGTTAATTAATATCTTATCTGTGCAAGATAATCGTTTTTTAAATATTTATTAAACGATTTATTAAAATGATATCACTCCGAGATGCTCTAAAAGTATCTTCGTTCCGATAAGTATAAGAATAATTCCTCCGGCGAGCTCTGCCTTGGACTTGTACTTGACTCCGAACACGCTTCCGACCTTCACACCGATGGCGGAAAGAGTGAATGTGATGCTTCCTATAAAAATGATAGCCCACCAGATATTTACATCGAGAAATGCGAATGTAACACCGACAGCAAGTGCGTCAATGCTCGTCGCTATCGCGAGCATGAGCATAATCTTAAATCCGAGTGACGCGTTGGCGCTCTCCTCGCTCTTGTCAAAGGACTCCTTGATCATGTTCGCACCGATAATTAACAGAAGTACAAACGCAATCCAGTGGTCAATCGCCGTGATATACGACTTAAACTGACTTCCAAGCAGCCAGCCGATAAGTGGCATGAGTGCCTGAAATCCACCGAACCACGCACCCACAATGGCAGCCTTCTTAAACGTAATCTGTTTCATCGCAAGACCCTTACACACGGACACCGCAAATGCATCCATCGACAATCCTACCGCCAAAATAAATAACTCCAGTAAACCCATACATAACTCTCCATTTCTTCTTATTTGTAATTGTTTCCTGTAATGTAACTTTCATACCGGGCTGTATGTAAATTATACATTCCATAAAGAGCATATTTTATATAAGAAGGAAGTTTATCAAAATTTCCTTCTTATATAAAAAATAAGACTTATGTATGACAATTAAGCCATACATAAGTCTCGTTATTTAAGATAAGCCAGATGCCGCTCGGATAACTTATATTCGTATCTTAGAACTCCTTGCACTTTCCATCAGTCTGTTGACTTACCACGTATTCACGCTAACTACTCCCTTACAGGTTTGTTTATTATATCACATGCTATCAGAAAATACAAGTTTTTCTTATCAATGAATTCACTTTCTTTCATTATCAAATCTTGGTGAAACTACAGTCATAGACATTATACCGATTTCTTTCCAAACATATCCAAATACTCATGTGCCTTCTGCAACGATATATTCAATCTCTTCTGAAGTCTTGTCAAAATCTCATCGTCGGAATTTCCCAACTCATATCCCGTCAGAATGATTTCCTCCGCTCTGCCTTGAGCCACACCCTCTAGCACACCCTCTAGTCTTGTCTCCTCAAATACAGTACACATATCCACATCCCCTTTCCTTTCAATTGCGCTGTAATCCAGCTTACAGTTAGTTGCCCCGGCAACCGTCATTAAAACAGTTTTTTCCACTTAATGCTCACGCGCATAATTTATTGCCTTTTCTTTTATCTTATTCAACTTTCCGCTCCTGTCAAGCAGAATTTCAAGCAGATTAAAAAGGTCTTTATTATTTATATTGTGAAGTTTGAGATTGTTCTTTCGCGCCTCAACAAGGTACAATCTATAATCATTCACAAATGGCTCTATATCTTTTGGAATATCTAGCATCTCATGTAGCGAACGTGCTCCATCCCACTCTTTTTCACCATAATATACTACTATTGTAATTACAGGAATGAGCTTATCCGTTCTCTTCATCTTAGACAAATACTCGTCATCACTCATTCCCTTCTGATTTTTATATTTTCCGGCATTGTCCTCATACTGCTTTCTGTATGTACCATAATCATATCCCATAACTCTCATAGGCATGGCATAATGAATATGTTCCTGTCCCTCAATACCAAGTATAGCAAGCTCAACTCCATACGCTGTTGACCTTTTCCTTACCTTTACATTATCCCTTGACGCTCCAATACTCTCGGCATATTCCCTATGCTCCAGTACTGATGAGTCCTCAGTGTCGATATCCTCTAACTCATCAGGCTTTATGCACTGTTCGCCAGCAAACAATACCGCATTAAAAAAATCAGCAAACTGCTCATTATTGCGCCAATAGTTTTTTACAACTATGTCCGGCTTTAATTCCCGCTTCACTTTTGACATATATTCTTCCCTTCTGTCCTCACAATCAAATTCTCATTTTAATACGATAAATTATTGGAAATAAAGCATAGACTTTTAAATACAGTATTCCGACCAAATTCGGAACATCACCTTAAAGGATAATAAAAGAATTTTAAGAAATATGCTTTATAAAGAAACTACCACAATACATTATAATAATCAATACCAAACTACTAATTATAAACAATCGTTAATCAAATATTGAACAAAAAACAGCAGCCCCAACCTCAGTCAGGACTGCTGTCTTTCACCATATATTCATATTCCCAAAACACTTCTTTTATCCGGATATCCCGTCTTATTCGTAATCCACAACGCTGGCCCACTTGAGAAGAAGCTCTCTCTCTTCTGGCTTACCCTTTACGGACTGTGATGCGGCTACGATTGGAAGCCACTTCTGTACATACTGCTTGCCGATACCGCTCTTCTCGCAGAAAAGATCGAGGTACTTGTCAGCGAGCTTGTTCTGTCCTGCAAGTGCGAATACGAGGTAGGTTCTCGCTGCGTCCGCTGAAGCGTTACCCTGTGTAGCATGTGACCAGTCAAGGATATATGCCTTGCCGTCATTCGTTATGATAATGTTACTTGGGTTGAAGTCTCCGTGGCATACCTTGTCATGCTTATGCATACCCTCAAGACTTGTGTGAAGGTCATAACGTGTGGATGGGTCGATATCTGCTTCTGCAATCTTACGCATCATCTTGTCTGTAAGCTTTGTAAGAAGAGGAGCCTTCTTGGAATGAACCTCTCTCTGAAGATTAACAAAGAGTTCAAGGTACTCATCTTCCTTCTCCGGGTGCTTCTTCATAAGCTCCTCTAAGGTTGTTCCCTCTATGTACTCACTTATAATAGCCCACTTGCCATCAATCTTGGTAACCTCCAAAATCTTAGGGATAAGTAAACCTGTCTCCTCAACTCTTGCCTGATTGAGTGCCTCGTTGAGAATGTCTGACTTCTTGTAGTCCTCATTGAAGAGCTTAATAACTGTGTCCCCATCACGGTAAATTGTCTTAGTCGGACGCTTTGCAATAACATTGTCAAGTTTCATTGTCTATACCTCCATGCATTAATTTGTAACACCTTAGAAATGAAATACCCTGCGCTGATATTCTGTCAGGCACCTTGTGCCTTCAGCTTCGCGCTTATTGTTTGTACTTATTATAGCATAGTACGCCAATTTTTACCACAACTTTATTTATATTTTAGAATTGTCTGAATAAATTTGACAAAATGAAGCTTCCGAATCCGGTTTTCGAATCCGGAAGCCCACACATCGCTGCTTACACAGCCATGATTATTACTTTCCGTAATATGCCTTAAGGTACATTTCCTTAATTTCCTTCATGAGAGGATATCTAGGGTTAGCACCTGTACACTGGTCATCGAATGCCTGCTCAACCATGTTGTCAAGAGTGTCAAGGAAGTACTTCTCATCTACACCGTAGTCCTTGATTGTCTTCTTGATGCCGACTCTTTCCTTGAGAGCTTCAATCTTCTCGATAAGTCCTTCTAACTTCTCCTGGTCATTCTTGCCCTTTACTCCAAGGTAATCCGCAACCTCAGCGTATCTTGCAAGTGTATGAGGGTGGTCATACTGAGGGAATGTACCCATCTTAGATGGAACCTCAGCAGCGTTGAATCTCATAACATCTGTGATAAGGAGAGCGTTAGCAACGCCGTGTGGAAGGTGATGGAATGCACCAAGCTTATGTGCCATTGAATGACATACGCCAAGGAATGCATTTGCGAATGCCATACCTGCCATAGTAGCTGCATTACCCATCTTCTCTCTTGCTACAGGGTCGTTAGGACCATTGTCATAAGCTCTTGGAAGATATTCAAATATCATCTTGAGTGAACGAAGTGCAAGACCATCCGTAAAATCAGTAGCCATCATTGAAGCGTATGCCTCAAGTGCATGAGTTACCGCATCGATACCTGATGCTGATGTAAGCCCCTTAGGAGCATCCATCATCATGTCAGCATCAACGATTGCCATCTTAGGAAGGAGCTCGTAATCTGCAAGTGGGTACTTAACTCCTGTTCTCTGGTCTGTGATAACTGCGAAAGGTGTAACCTCCGAACCTGTACCTGCTGATGTAGGAACAGCGATGAAGTATGCCTTCTCACCCATCTTAGGGAATGTATAAATACGCTTACGGATATCGCAGAAACGCATTGCCATATCAAGGAAGTTAACCTCCGGGTGCTCATACATAACCCACATAATCTTACCTGCGTCCATTGCTGAACCACCGCCGACAGCTATGATACAGTCAGGCTCGAAGGAACGCATTGCCTCTGCTCCCTCTGTTGCGGAAGCAAGTGATGGATCCGGTGCTACATCGTAGAAGGTTGTGTGCTTGATACCAAGCTCATCAAGCTTATCTGTTATAGCCTTTGTATATCCGTTAGAATAGAGGAACTTATCTGTTACGATAAATACCTTCTTCTTATTCATTACAGTCTTAAGCTCCTGAAGTGCAACAGGAAGACATCCCTTCTTAATATATACCTTCTCAGGTGCTCTGAACCAAAGCATGTTCTCTCTCCTCTCAGCAACAGTCTTAATGTTGATTAAATGCTTAACTCCTACGTTCTCTGATACAGAGTTACCGCCCCATGAACCACATCCGAGTGTGAGAGATGGTGTAAGCTTGAAGTTGTAAAGGTCACCGATGCCACCCTGTGATGAAGGTGTATTGATGAGAATACGGCAGGTCTTCATTCTCTCTGAGAACTCATCAATCTTCGCCTTCTCTGTTCCTACATTGACATAGAGTGAAGATGTGTGTCCGTAACCGCCGTCTGCGATTAAGTGCTCTGCCTTAGAAACTGCATCCTCGAAATCCTTAGCCTTATACATGGCAAGTACCGGTGAAAGCTTCTCGTGTGCGAACTCCTCTGAAAGCTCTACGCTCTCAACCTCGCCGATAAGAATCTTCGTTGTCTCAGGAACCGTTACATCTGCGAGCTCCGCAATCTTATATGCCGGCTGGCCTACAATCTTAGCATTTAATGCGCCGTTGATGATGATAGTCTTTCTAACTTTCTCAGTCTCTGCTGCATTTAAGAAGTAGCAGCCTCTGTCTGCGAACTCCTTCTTAACCTGCTTATATACCTTGTCAAGAACGATAACTGACTGCTCCGAAGCACAGATCATACCGTTATCAAATGTCTTAGAATGAATGATTGAGTTGACTGCAAGTGTAATATCAGCAGTATCGTCAATGATTGCTGGAGTGTTACCTGCTCCAACGCCAAGTGCCGGCTTACCGCTTGAATAAGCAGCCTTAACCATTCCCGGACCACCTGTTGCAAGAATTATGTCAGCTTCCTTCATAAGAATGTTGGTAAGCTCAAGGCTTGGAACATCAATCCATCCGATAATTCCCTCAGGAGCTCCCGCCTTAACTGCTGCCTCGAGAACAACCTTAGCTGCTGCTATTGTGCTGCCCTTAGCTCTCGGATGCGGGCTGATGATGATACCGTTTCTTGTCTTTAAGGAAATAAGAGTCTTAAAAATAGCTGTTGATGTCGGGTTGGTTGTAGGAATAACAGCCGCAACAACACCAATCGGCTCAGCAATCTTCTTAGTACCGTATGCCTTATCCTCTTCAAGCACTCCGCAAGTCTTGGTATCTCTATAAGCGTTGTAAATATACTCTGATGCAAAATGATTCTTTATAACCTTATCTTCAACAACACCCATGCCTGTCTCTTCGACTGCCATCTTCGCAAGAGGAATTCTTGCCTGGTTAGCTGCCATAGCTGCCTCAAAGAAAATTTTATCTACCTGTTCCTGTGTGTAGGCAGCGAAAATCTTCTGTGCCTCTCTTACACTTGCAAGCTTCTTCTCAAAGCTCTCTACACTATCAACTACCTCATACGTTTTCTCCATCACTAGAGCCTCCCTGAATGAATAAGTGGTGCGGCATCATGCTGACATATGGTATATGCGGATATAGATTAATCCGTAACTGTATCTCATGCCGCTTTGTTAATTATTTAACATTAACTCTGTTAATAAATTAACACACTTCTTTTTACATGTCAACACCTATTATAAAAAAATTTTCAAAAAAAAGCTTTTCTTTTCCCAAACAATAT
>CAMEEX010000074.1 GCA_945915235.1 uncultured Clostridia bacterium
CCCGCAAAGCCGCTACCCAGACCGACCACATAGCCTACAAGCAGCTCAATTAACGTGCTTATGGAGCCGACAGCCGCAAGTGCATCAGTTCCAAGATATGTGACCACGATGCGCGTGTCCGCGAGATTGTAGGCAAGATTAAATAGATTTCCTATAAGTATCGGCAGCGCGAAATACAGTATTATCTTCGCAGGTCTGCCATGTGTAAGGTCTTTCATGTGATTGTGGATTACCTCGTGTGTAAATGTGATTAATAAAACGAACTTGAAACAGACGCTGTAATAAGCTTAAGTTTCATAATTAATGTAAGTTATATTATACATACCCTTTGCAATACATGAGGCTGACATATCAGATATGTCAGCCTCGTATTTGGTATAAATATTATCAATCCGGTTGTGAAATTGCAATACATCTAAGACAATGTTTTTTATTGTCTTAGATGTATTTTTCACACTATTCTCCTGCTACAACTTCCATAACCGCATCGGAGAGTGCTGCGAGCTTCGTCTGTGCGTCGTCGAAGCTTGTACCCTTTACGCCCATGTAGAACTTAATCTTAGGTTCTGTTCCTGATGGTCTTGCACAGCACCATGCGCCGTCATTCAGGTCGTAGTAGAGAACATTCGACTTAGGAAGTCCTGTAGGCTTCGTCTCACCGGTCTGTAAATCTACGATTACGTCCCTGTCATAGTCTCTCGCTGAGAGAACCGTGAAATCGCCGAACTTCTTAGGTGGATTTTCACGAAGATTGTCAAGCATCTGCTTAATCTTAGCAACACCCTCAACGCCCTTGAGTGTGATTGACTTAAGACCTTCTCTGTAGTAGCCGTACTTCTCATAGATGTTTACCATCTGATCCCATAGAGTAAGACCCTGCTTCTTATAGTAAGCTGCTGCCTCACAGAGAGCCATAACAGCGACGATTGCATCCTTATCTCTTGCATGTGTTCCGACAAGACAGCCGTAGCTCTCCTCAAATCCGAACATATACTCATAGGTGTGCTGCTGTTCGAAGAACTTAATCTGTTCTCCGATATACTTAAAGCCCGTGAGAACCTCGATGAGCTTGAGGTTGTACTCCTTGGCAACCGCATCTGCCATGTTGGTAGAAACGATAGTCTTTACGAGTGCACCGTTAGCCGGGATAAGTCCCTTGGCCTTCTTCTGTGAGAGAAGGTACTCGGCGATAAGCATACCTGACATATTACCTGTAAATGAGACATACTCACCTGTCTTGAAGTCCTTGGCATATACGCCGAGTCTGTCGGCATCAGGGTCTGTTGCGAGAACGACATCTGCGTCCTTCTCCTTGGCAAGCTTGAGCGCAAGTGCGAAGGCTGCCGGGTCCTCAGGGTTAGGATAGCTTACTGTAGGGAAGTTTCCGTCAGGAAGCTCCTGCTCAGGAACAACGTACACATTCTCGAAGCCGATTTCCTTGAGAACTCTTCTCGCAGGAATATTTCCGGTTCCGTGAAGCGGTGTGTAGACAATCTTCATTGTCTTTCCCATCTCCTTAATAACGTCAGGGTTGACAATCTGCTTCTTGAGCTCTGCTATGTAGGCATCATCGAGGTCTGAGCCGATGACATTGTAAAGACCTGCTGCCTTGGCTGCCTCCTTGTCCATTGTCTTAACTGTATTGAAATCCGTTACATTGAGTACCTCTGTGATAATCTGCTTATCCTTCGGAGCGGTAATCTGTGCGCCGTCCTCCCAGTATACCTTGTAACCGTTATACTCAGGCGGGTTGTGGCTTGCCGTCACGACTATTCCTGCCGTACAGCCAAGATATCTCACTGCAAACGAGAGCTCCGGTGTAGGACGAAGTGATGGGAAAATATAAGCCTTTATTCCGTTGGCTGCAAGACAGAGCGCTGCCTCATCGGAAAATTCAGGTGACATTCTTCTCGAGTCAAATGCTATAGCGACACCCTTGTCCTGTGCGCCCTCCTTTATAATAAAGTTCGCAAGTCCCTGTGTAGCTCTTCTGACTGTATATACGTTCATTCTGTTAGTACCGTATCCGATAACTCCTCTGAGGCCACCGGTTCCGAACTCCAAATCCTTGTAAAATCTGTCCTCAATCTCCTTCTCATTACCTGCGATGGACCTAAGCTCCTCTCTGACCGATTCATCAAAGTAAGGGTTCTCACACCACTGCTTGTAGGTATCCATGTATGACATGCTATCTCCTTCCTGCACCCCCAATAGATGCATACGAAACATTTCCACGGGTATCCGCCCCTGCCTGTCCGCAAACTGTGAACGGACAGCATAAGCGCCCACGGATTGTATTTATTTTAACATATCCGCGGACGCTTATCAAGACATACTTACAAACCATAGAAATCCTTGTAATTCATATTATAGTACATTACATAGAGAAACAAGCCTACAGCCGCCATCACAATCGAAAAAACATTGAGTGAGACAACCGCCAGAACCGTATGTACTATCGCAAGCACCAGAACAGGCTTCCACACCTTATCGAGCGAGGCGAACTTAACCCCCATAATGCCAAGCGCAATCCTCACCGCCGCAAGCGCTACAACAATAAGCAGCGCTGCAACCGTCCCTGAATCGCCTCCCGACATAATCACAGACTCTCCAAACTCGTTCATCGCGACTCCGCTTCCGGTCTCGCCCACAAACTGCACCATACACATGACGGCACCTATGTCACCAAGTATCATATACACTATCGACCAGCCTTTTACCGTTCTCTCCATGCTTGTACCTCCTTAAAATTTTATTTAACAGGTAATTGCGAAACGTGAGGTATTTATATATGTAGCTGTGGAATTTTGCCCTGTTGCCGCGCGGTATGTCTGTTTTGAGCTGTAGGTTCGTTCTCTTTTTGATTTACCGCAATTTTTTACTGCTTCACTGGCTTTATTATCCTTATGAGCGGTATGCATGGGCTGCTTTTCTTGGATTTGCCTTAGCTATTACCGCCTACTTGGCTTTATTATCCTTTGAAGCAGTATATATGGGCTGCTTTTCTTGGGTTTACCTCAGCTTTTACCGCCTGCTTGACTTTATTATCTCTAGAAGCGGTATGTATGGACGAATTTTCTTGGATTTATCTCAACTTTTACCGCCTGACTGGCTTCATTATCCATATAAGCGGTATATTCAGACTGCTTTCCTTGGATTTGCTACATCTTTTACCGCCTCACTGGTTTCACTATCCTTAGAAGCGGTATATATGGACTGCTTTTCTTGAATTTGCTGTATTTTTTACCGCCTCACTGGCTTCATTATCCTTAAAAGCGGTATACATGAACTGCTTTTATGAAATTTACCTCAATTTTTACCGCCTCACTTCACACATCAAGCTTTTAAGCAGTAAACTTCTTCACAAATTCCAAGTTATCGACTGCTTTACATCTCCCAGCGAAAGTTAATAAACCCAATAAGCACTACTAAATCCAACGAGAGCTACCAACCCCAATGAAAGCTAAGTATGCCAGCGAAAGCCAATAGATGCCAAATCCCAATCCCATGCCTGCAATACATCAAAATTCCACGGTATGCAACATAGTAAAATCAGACACCTGCATAGCTTAAATCCCACGTTTCCCAATTACTTATTATCTGCTGCCTCTCCTTTATCGTACTGATTTTAATGCTATTATAAGTATATATTACTTTTTCTAATTATTCAATTCTATTTATAGAACAGGCTATCAAATGTTATTAATCGCTATTGAGACACAAGCTATTAAATCCATCGTTTCACGCGCTTAACCAAGCCTCTAAACAGCCACATCTGAATTTTCACATACGTCCCGGCTTCGGTTTTTCTGCTATTCCCACTGGCTCCGGTATGAGACAATTTCCCGAAGAGTCCTTTTCCGATGCCCTTCAAATACGCCTTTACAAGTCCTTTTTTTGCAAAGTATGCGGTCTTAATTATGATTCCGGCAATCAGAAACGGGGCGTTTAACACAAACTGTAAAACGGGCATGTTTTTTCGCAGCATATACATGCTGTTTCGCGCCGACAGTTCCACCTTGAAGGCATTATGCCTTGAACCGCTCGAAGCACTTCCAAGGTGATACACCTTAGCATACGGATTGTACAAGTTTCTGTAGCCTGCAAGCCTTGCCCTGTAGCCGATATCCATGTCCTCAAGATAGGCAAAGAAGCTCTCGTCAAACAAGCCAATCTCGTCAAATACTGATTTTCTGTATATCGCTGCCCCCGCACACGAAGAAAAAACCTCATGTGGCACCATACAGCCTGATACAGGCTTATCCCTGTCAGGCGCGAAGCCCCAGCCAAGTGCCGCAAGCTCGTCGCCCGCGTCGTCGACAAGCTCACGGTTTCCATTCTGTACCATAAGTGCCGAGCATGAGAATACATCCTGCTTTCCGTTAATCATCTTGTACTGGTTTTTTACAAAATTAGGAAATACTATGGTGTCGTTGTTCAAAAGCAGCACATACTCGCCCTGCGTCGCCTCTATCCCGCGGTTCACAGCGTAGGCAAAGCCCGTGTTGGAATGAAGCTCAACAACCTTTATGCCCGGATACAGCCCGCGCGCAAGCTCTATACTCCCGTCCGTCGAGGCATTATCGACCAGAATGACCTCCATGTCCTCGTAGGTCTGCCTCTTTAACGACTCAAGACAGTCCTTCAAAAAACGCTCACCATTATAATTTGGAATAACTACACTGACCATAATCTGTCCTCATTTCCGTATAAATCCACCGCAAAAAATTTATTTGTACAGCTCCACACCTGGTTCATACAAATACTGCTTCCCCTCCTGCACCTTCCAACCGTCCGCAAGAAGTCGCATGAGTTCCTCTCGTCTCACGAGGATTGCCGTCCTCGGAAGCTTTTCTATGTTCTGCTGCAATATGTTTCTGTTAAAATATCCCTTATACCAGCCCGGCTTTCCGGCATTCATATGAACCCTGCCGAACATATCCCGGTAATCGTCACCGGAGTACACAATAAAGCTTCTGCCAAGTTTCTTATATATAGGAAGCGACTGTCTCACCAGAAGCTTTGCCGCTATGGCATCTGCCCCGAGTGCGTCCGCCTCCGCCGTAAGTCTTGTAAGCCAGTCACGATTTTCCGGCTTAGCCCCGCACATGAGAATACAGAAATATTCACTCTCATAGTTCGCAAGCCTTGACGCATCGAGCTCCCCGGTCGCGCACAGCTTCAAATTATCATATTCCGTATTTTTTCTTAGATACTTAAAATACTTCTGCGCCGTATCATTGTCCTTCACTCCCGTGACGACAACCGTCACCTCAGGTGCCTCAGCCCCATGTGTCTTTTCACCGTACTCCACCCTGTAAAAGCCCATATCGTCGAGCATGCTCACGCTGCCCTTTATCCCGGTTCTCAATAGATGCGCCTCTATCGCCTTTTTGCCCGACTCGTAGGCATAGAGCTTTGAGAGCGGATTGGCTGAGGTCGAACTCTCGTGGGTACGCCAATGGTAGAGCACGCGTCTGACATGCGCGACCTTATCTGCCTGCTCAGTGCATTTTAAGATAAAATCATAGTCCTGCGCGCCGTCGTACTCCTTTGAAAAACCGCCGACCTTTCTCGCAAGCTCCGTCTTTACCATGAAAAGGTGGCAGATGTAGTTGTTGCTTCTTAGTAGCTGCGGGTTAAAATCAGGCTTGATGTGCGGGCAAAAGTGCTTTTTTCCCTCGCCGTCCATCTTGTCCTCGTCCGAATACAGGCAGTCCGCAGAAGTTCTGTTTATCTCCTCAACCATGTGGTATAGCGCATCGGGTGAGAGCGTGTCATCGTTGTCGAGAAGTGCTATATAATCACCCTCAGCCATCGAAAGCGCTGCATTGGTATTCTCGGCAATTCCGCCGTTTTCTATCTGTGAATAGCACACACGGTCATCGCCGTCGGCAAGCTCAGCCACGACATCGCCAAGCTTTTTTGTCCCAGCGTCCACCAGGCAGAGCTGCCAGTTAAAATAGGTCTGGTTCATCACCGAGAGAATCATCTCCCTAAAATATTCAACGGGCGGATTGTACACGGGCACAAGTATGCTCACGAGCGGCTTTTTCTCAAAGCTTCGTCCCCTCTCGTAGAAGAGCTCCTCCTCGTCCGGAGTGACAGCCTCAAATCTCTCCGAATAGTCGTCCCGGCCGATGAGCCTCCCAAGAGCCTTCTTGGCGAGCTTGTCAGGGCCATAATGCTTAATGTAGGCTGCCGCTTTTTTTACCTTATATAAATTAAATCCCATGCCATCAACCGCCTTTCCTATTAATTCTAATTTCTGAGCGCCTCGTCGCGAAGAGGCTGACATCAAAAGCATTTTGTTTTCACTCAGAAACAAATTGCATGTGTGAAAAATATGCTATCAAGCTTATTTTCACACTAATTCCAAAAATGTCGTCCCAATGGCGACATAAGATATATTACGATTTCACACCCTCCACGGCACAGCCTTTGAAAGACAGCGGTTATAATATGGGTCGCCGTCATCAATGATGTGCTGCCATCTGTCCCGGAACATCGCCGACTCGCGAAGAAACCTCGTGTGCCTTTCTCCCTTGTCGTCGTAGCCCCGCGACCTCGACTCATAGTGAAACAAAAGCGCCTGCGGGACATACACGTTAAGAAGCCCCATCGTCCTGAGCCTCAGACAGAAATCTACGTCGTTGTACGCCACGGCAAGCTCCTCATCGAGACCTCCGAGCCTGTCATACAGCGCCTTTTTCACCATCAGGCATGCACCCGTCACGGCAGAATAATTCTGCACATGATGTATGCTGCCGCGGTATCCTTTTTCAATAAAGGGCACACCCGAACTAGGGTGCACAGCCGTCCTGTCAGGTCCTATCCCTACTATGACTCCGGCATGCTGTATGGTCTTGTCCTCATACAGCAGACATGCTCCCACGGCTCCCGTATTCTCCCTGAACGCATAGCGCGCCATGGCATAAAGCGAGCCCGTCTCAATAAGCTTCGTGTCGTTGTTTAGAAGTAACAGAAGCTCCCCCTTAGCAAATCCGACACCATAATTATTGATTGCCGAGTAGTTAAAGCTGCCCTCCCATTTGACAACCTTCACTATATCAGGCTGCTCCTTCAAAAGCTCGTCGTAATAGGCAAATATCTCATCTGACTTACTGTTATTTTCGACAATTATTATCTCGATATTCTTATAACTGTTTATATATAGAAGAGACTCCACACATCGGCGCAGATCGTCGACATGCTCATAGTTTGGAATGATAATGGAGATAAGCGGTTCATCCGCCATATCTATATCCGTATCAATATTTATGCCCGTATCCTGATGGTCACGGCTGATATCATGTGCAATATGTGATGTTTCATTATCAACATCAACCGCCTCGTCCACGTACTTCTCATCTTCAAACAATGCTCGGCTCACATGCTCTATCCCGCCGTCCGCACATTTACAGCTTATACTTCCATCTCCTACACCTCTATCACCAATACATTTCCCACATATATACTTATTAAAGCTCCACAGCGACGGCTCATTCGCAAGCACCCTTGCCGTGTCATCGAACAAATCCTCCCGCACGATAATACAATTTCCGATATAGTTGTGCGCCTCAAGGTTGTCCGGCGCAAAGTCGGGCTTATATAGGAGTTCGCTGTTTCTAAGCTCATCGGTGTAGATGACTGCCGGATTTTTTTCTTCTATAATCTTATGAAGCTCGCACACCATATCCATGTGAAGCCGCACGCCATCGGTCTTTACAATCCTGTAGCCGGAAATTGAGGTGTTCTCCCTCTCGCTCTCGGAAAACAGACTGCGCGCGTAGAAAATCCTCTGCCTGCGCGCCGAGGAGGCGGCACCCAAATCGTTCAGCACCGTCTTTACAGCAGGCTTCAAACCGCTGTTTTTATATACTTTTATCGCATGACTTATCATATTTATACTCCTGCATACTGCAAGCATTGCTTGCAGTACTGCCATCAATAAGTAATTTGAAAATTTTTTTTCAAACTTTACACCTATCTAACAAGCTGTTCCAAAGTTTTACACGGACGCCTCATACACCACTCTGCCGCCGCAGATGGTAAAGTGTACCTTTCCCGGCAGCTCCCAGCCAAGAAACGGACTGTTCACGGCCTTTGACGCAAAGTGGTCTACCACCCATTTCTCCTTCTCTCCGAATATCACTATGTCGGCAGGATTTCCCTCATCGATGCTCACAGGCCTTCTTCTGTAAAATTCCATCGGGTTGCGGCTCATGCATGCCATGAGCTGCATGAGCGTGAGATGTCCCGGCTCGACAAGCGACTTTATTCCGAGCCCCAGCGAGGTCTCAAGCCCCGTAATTCCGCTCGGCGCGCTCTCCATCGGTCTTGCCTTCTCCTCGGCGCTGTGCGGAGCGTGGTCGGTAACTATCATGTCTATCGTGCCGTCCTTTAACCCCTCTATAATTCTCTGTCTGTCCTCCTCGGTTCTGACAGGTGGGTTCATTCTCGCAAGCGTGCCGTACTCGAGCACCGCCTTGTCCGTCAATGTGAAATGATGAGGCGTCGCCTCCGCGTGGACGTCAGCACCGAGCTTTTTGGCGGTTCTCACATATTCCACGGCGTTTTTTGAGCTGATATGCTGTATGCACACCGATGCCCCCGTGTGAAGTGCCAGCGCGCAGTCCCTCGCCACCATGACATCTTCCGCGGTTCTCGAGGCTCCGCCGTAGCCGATTGCCTTGGACACCTCGCCCTGATGTACACCCGGAGCGGCGATGAATGTAGGGTCCTCCTCGTGCAGGCTTATCGGAAGGTTGAGCTTTTTTGCCTCCTCCATCGCCGCAACCAGCACCTTCTCGTCCATAATCGGTATGCCGTCATCGGTAAAGCCCGCCGCGCCCGCCTTCGCAAGCGCCTCCATATCCACGAGCTCTTTGCCGCCGATTTCCTTGGTGACTGTCGCTGCCGACAGCACATGTATTCCCGTCTGTGCACCTTTTTTCAGAACATAGTCTAGTGTGTCCACATTGTCCACCGCCGGCTTGGTGTTAGCCATGCAGACAACGGTTGTGAAACCGCCCCTCGTGGCAGCCGCAGCTCCGGTAAAGATATCCTCCTTGTAGGTAAAGCCCGGGTCACGGAAATGTACATGTGTGTCGACGAGTCCCGGAGCAGCCACAAGCCCCGTGGCATCGATAACCCTTGACTCGCTCTCTGCACCATTCTCCTGCGCGTTCAGCCTATTCTTCTCAAACATTTCTGCCGCCCCGTCTCCGACCTTCATGATCTGTCCACCATCGACGAGAATATCCATGACCTTATCCACACCACTCACCGGGTCAACAACTCTTGCGTTTCTAATAAGCAACATACCTGCGTCCTCCCACAATATATATAATCACACTAAACCTTATTTCTGAGCGCCTCATCGCGAAGAGGCGAAGAGAATTTCGCGAAGGCGTTTTCTCTTCTGCCATAAAAGCTATTTTTTTTCGCTCAGAAGCGAAGAGGCGAAGAAAAACCCGCCTAAATCTTCTTTATGGTATACAGCTCTCCGACCAGCTCCAGATTCGGGTTGTAATAAGGGTCGCCCTTTATGAGCTGCGCCCTCCACTTGTCGATAAAATGCATAATCTCACCGCCGAAGCGCTCCTGCTTCTTTCCGGTGTCCTCAGCGCCCCTCGACTTGTACTCATAGTGGTGCAGCTTCGCGCGCGGCTCATATATAATCTTATAGCCCGCCTCGCGCACCTTCATGCAGTAGTCTATATCATTGAATGCCACCTCGAAGGTCTCATCCAGCTTCCCGACCTGCTCGAACACGCTGCGCTTTGTCAAAAGGCATGCCGCAGTCACTGCTGAGAGCTCCTGCGTGAGCACAGCTCTCGCAAAGTAGCCGTAGACCTCATCACCTATTCCGGTGAACGCATGACCTGCCACGCCCTGATAGCCTATGATAACACCGGCATGCTGAACCGTGTTGTCATCATACAGAAGCTTTGCCCCTACAATTCCGACCTCCGGGCGCTGACACAGGGCAAGCATGCGCCTTAAACTGTCAGGCTCGATAACCTCGGTGTCGTTGTTGAGCAGAAGGATATAATCGCCCTTTGCAAACTGTATTCCGTAATTGTTTATGGCAGAATAGTTAAATATTCCGTCCCACCTCACAAGCTTAAATCTGCCGCCATACTTTTTCTCCATCGCCTCATAACCCGCGAAGGTCTCGTCAATCACGCTGTTGTTCTCGACGACAATGTACTCAATGTTGTGATAGTTATTTACATTTTCCATGGACTCGATGCATCTTGTCAGGTCGTCGAGGTGATCCTTGTTCGGTATGATAACCGACACAAGCGGTTCGTCCTGAAGGCTGTAGTCGACATCATAGAAGCCCGGCGCAACGCCGTCCCTCACGTTTCCTTCAACACCCACCCTTTTAAGATGCGCGCTCACGGCATTCACTCCCGCCGTGTTCGCGTAGGTCTTTGTAGATGCGCTCTTTGCCGTGGAGTTCTCGTTTATTCTCCAGTGGTAAAGTATGCGCGGAATATGGCGCACGCACTCAGCCTGCTCTACACAGCGCAGTACATAGTCGTGATCCTGTGAGCCGTTGTACTCGCTCCTCAGTTCACCCACCTTGTCGACAAGGCTTTTCTTCACCACGCAGAGATGGCAGATATAGTTGTTGCACCTCAAAAGCTCGAGATTGAGGTCGGATTTAAAATGCGCCTCGGTGTGCTTTCCCGTATCCTCGATTATCTTGTCCTCGTCTGAATAGAGCATATCAGCATCAGGAAAGCGCTCAAGTTCCCTCATGCACTCAAAAAATGCCGTCGGGTGCAGCTCATCGTCATGGTCGCCGAACACGATATAGTCACCGTCCGCAAGACGCATCGCCGCATTGGTGTTCTGTGCAATCCCAAGATTGTCCGTAAGCTTCACATAGCGCACCCTGTCAGCTCCGAAGCGGTCGATATACGGCTGAACCACCTTCTCAACCGTATAGCCCTCGCCGCCTCCGTCTGCCAGACAAATCTGCCAGTTGTCGTAAGTCTGGTTGACAACGGACTCAAGCATCAGCCTGAAATATTTCTCATTAGGGCGGTATATAGGTATCAGAATTGAGAACTTAGGTCTGAAAGCAAACTGATAGTTTCTCTGCTCATCAAGTCTTCTCTCATCAGGATTTATCCTACTGAAATAGTCGTGTGTCTGCCTCTTTGCTTTTCCGGTAAGCTTTCCGCAGACCTTTACCATGAAGCGCTTCATCCCGTACAGAGCGATATAATCCCTTGCCCTTGTGAAATAGTCGTTTCTCTTGCCTCCGACACCCACAACACGCTGCCGTTTCTCATCGTTTCCCCTGTCGATCAGAACACTCACGCTGCCGTGCCTTCCATCGCACTCAGAAGTAATCTTTAATTTTTTTCCGCCATCATCCTCAACAAGCATCTCAAAGCCGCACAGATTGTTAAGCTCACCCGGAAAATAGCGGCTCACCATGTCGGCTCTCGTGAAAAATTTAACCTCTGCTGCAAGCTTCTTATTTCCCGAATAGGCACAAAGCTGCGGTTCATGCTCCGCCTCAGCCCAGCCTGTCACCTTTATCTTTCCTGAGTCTTTGTCAACCTTAACTCCTATGAGATTTACCTCTATCATATTTCTAAGATACTCAATCTGCTTTCCTGATATATAAATCTCCTGAGTTCCGGACGGATAAGTATCTTTTGTAAAAATCACTTTTACACTGTCAACCTTCTTTGGCAGATCAATACAGAAATTATATTCACCATCAAACTCCGGTTCGGCATTTTTATACACAAAAAGAAGCGGAGTATGCACATTTTCCACAATATCCACAGGAGTTTCCACTCCATTAACGTAGGAAACAGCCTTAACATCCTTCATGTAAGCCTTACATGAGCCTGTCTGGATGATAAGCCTGTCACTGTTCTTCAAATCTATTCTTTTTTTATAAATAAAAATAAAATTATCCAAGCTCTTCCCCATTTCCGAGCGTCGTGCCCTAATTTCTAAACAGCCTGTTAATAATTATCCAGAACGCTGTCAAATACACACCTATAAACAACATCATAATAAATGTCTCTAAATTAAAAGGGCTGACACTCACAGCGAAGCCGCCCTTCACATGAAATTCGGGAAGAAGCGCATAAAAATATGCAAACACAACATACACTACTGCAAGCACTATTCTCTTTATATACTTCATATTCCCATCCATCCTTTACTATTATCTGCCGCCATACAGTTCTTCATACTGTTCACATATCTCCATGGTATCGCCGTACGCCCTGAGCTTTCCATGCTCAAGCCATACTACCTTGTTGCACACAAGTTTTACCTGTTCTATGCTGTGGGATACAAAGAGCACTGTCGTTCCCTGTCTCATCATATCCTGAATACGGTCTATACATTTCTGCTGGAATTTCGAATCGCCGACCGCGAGAACCTCATCTACAATGAGAATATCCGGTTTTCCGATTGTCGCAATGGAAAATGCCAGTCTCGAGGTCATTCCGGACGAGAAATTCTTAACCGGAACATCCATGAAGTCCGCAAGCTCGGCAAATTCCACTATATCATCATAAAAACCACGCATCACCGCCCTTGAATGTCCGAGCAGCGCACCGTTAAGAAAAATATTCTCACGCGCAGTAAGATCTGAGTCAAAACCTGCACCGAGCTCAATGAGCGGAGCAACACTTCCCGATACCCTGACACTTCCGCCCGTCGGCTTTAACACCCCGGCAATCACCTTCAGCATGGTACTCTTACCACTTCCGTTTAAGCCGATAAGCCCTATCGACTCGCCGCGTCTTACCTTAAAAGACACATCATTCAGAGCCCAGAACTCATCAAAATGAAGATTACCCTTGAGCTTTCTCACAATGTACTCTTTGAGGCTGTCGACTCTCTCCCTCGCAAGATTAAAGCAGCGCGACACGTTATTAACTTCTATAATCACATCATCTAATGATTTATTTTCTTCCATCTTTTCATTCCCAACTTTGCTAAGGCAGTAAATAATACTTATAGTCATTATAAATAACCATATAAGTACTAGAAGTATAATATAAATTCATCCTGTTTCTTATAAAATACCCACAGTCCGAACGCAAAAACAATCACACTCGGCACAACGGACATAACCACTGTGTAGACATCGGGAATTGAATTGTACATCATAAATCCCCTGAACATCACCAATATGTTAGTCACCGGATTCAGCTTCACTATCCTGAGAAGCACGTTTCCGAGAATGTCAAGCGGGTACATGATAGGCGCAAGATATATGAAGCCCGTCAAAAATACCGAATACAAATGTACTATATCCCTGTACTTCACCGACAATGCCGCCAATATGAAGCCGACTCCCATCGAGAATATAATCATTATCGCTATAGGTATTACCGACAGATACATGGTATAGTGGAGCGGTGTCCTGAGCACGACCATCACAATGAGAAGTGCTGCATACGATGCAAATATATTGATTGAGCACGATAATATTCTCGACAGCACAAATATATACTTAGGTACATACACCTTCTTAATGAGCGCCGCACTGTTGATTATGGAGTTCATTGCTGACTGGGTGGACTCTGAAAAGAAGTTGTAGAGCACCTGTCCACACAGTATATATATAGGATAATTCTCCACGGCAAAGCCAAAAAGATGTGAGAAAACTGCAGAGAGAATTATCATCATAAACAATGGGTTCAAAAGAGTCCACAATACTCCCAATACAGAACGACGATATTTATTTTTGATGTCACGCGACATAAGCTCAAACAAAAGCGGCTTAAATTTTCTGAAATTAGCTCTGACTGACCGGTTCATTGCAGACCCTTCCTAAAAGTACATTTTTTAATTATTTTGTTCTCTCTTTTACATACTCCGCAAGTGTTCCCCACTTCGTATCCTTGTCGGAGAAGATGAGCTCCATACCCTCGGGGATAGGCCACTTAACGCCAACCTCAGGGTCATTCCATATTATTCCACCCTCGTCATTCGGGTGGTAGAAATCCGTACACTTATATGCGAACTCTGCCGTATCCGAGAGAACGACAAAGCCGTGTGCAAAATTCTTAGGTATAAAGAACTGCTTCTTGTTCTCCTCCGAGAGCTCCACACCATACCACTTTCCGAAGGTCTTAGAGCCTTCCCTGAGGTCAACGGCAACGTCGAACACTGTTCCCCTCGCAGCCCTCACAAGCTTGTCCTGTGGAAACTGCTTCTGAAAATGAAGTCCGCGGATAACGCCCTTCTTAGATCCCGACTGGTTATCCTGAACGAACTGCATGTCAATTCCCGCTGCAGCGTAATCATTGTAATTATAGACCTCGTAGAAGTAGCCTCTCGCGTCGCCGAACACCTTAGGCTCGATAACCTTGAGTCCCTCTATCTCAACGCCGTCCTCCGTATAACATTTGCTTACCGTAATCTGTCCCATCTTAGAAACCTCACATTTATTCTTATTTAGCGGATTTACAAAACCTCCGCCTTAAAGCCCGTTTGCAATCTCAATAAGATACTTTCCGTACGCAGTCTTTAAAAGCGGCTGTGCGAGCGCAACAAGCTGCTCCCTGTCGATAAAGCCTCTCTTGTAGGCAATCTCCTCGATGCAGGAGATATAGAGCCCCTGTCTCTTCTGGAAGGCCGCGACGAAATCAGCAGCGTCTAAGAGCGCGTCGTGATTTCCCGTATCAAGCCATGCGAAGC
>CAMEEX010000075.1 GCA_945915235.1 uncultured Clostridia bacterium
CGGCTCAGGACATGGCGCAACAGAATCGCGAATAATCATCTTTCCGCTTATGACCTTACGCCCTCCTAAATTTTCTTCACCCTTCAAAAGTCTTATTATCATCTCTACTGCATTCTTTGTCATTTCTTCAATATTTACTTCGATGGTGGTGAGCTTCGGAAGGCTGTAATCAAATTCAGCCGAATAATTGTCAAATCCAACCACCGATATATCCTGCGGCACGCGGTAGCCCCTGCTTACAAGCAGTCTCATCAACAGGTTTGCCGTTCCGTCACAGTTACAAACAAACGCCGTCGGCATCTCCTTAGGGAGCTTTAAGTCTATAAAATAGCCCTCCTCATTGCGGTCGGGTATGATATAGTCCTCCGGCATTGTGAGCTGATGGGTGATAAGTGAACGATAATAGCCGAGATATCTGTCTAAAATACTCGCAGTCGCGTCGATACTTCCGACATAGGCGATTTTGGTGTGTCCCATGCTGACCAGATAGTTGGTAAGCATATACGTTCCGTACACGTTATCATTTATGACGCTCGGCACCTCCATCGTCCTATCATAGAAATCCAGATACACCACGGGAAGCTTAGTCTCCCTAAGCACCTTGAGATAATCTGATTTCATCTGTCCAAGAACTATAACACCATCGACCTTGCGCTCCGTCACAATATCCGGCATCGTGTGCTCCGCGAGCATCTTCGAGGTTATCGCCTCCATGATTACCGAGTAATGAAACTGTGACATCTGCTTGTTTATGCTGTTATACATCTTCATATAGAAAGGAAATATCGTGGTGGAATTGTCCACATAATGCTCCTCGACAATAACACCGATGTTATAGCTGCGCCCGCGACGGAAGCCCTCACCGATTCCCGTGTAGGTATAGCCCATCTCCTCAGCCGTCGACTTTATCACCGCGCGAAGCTCAGCCCCTACACCTTCCTTGTCCGTGAGTGCCTTTGAGACTGTCACCGTACTAACGCCGACCTTTTTTGCAATATCTCTCATCGTCACATTTTTTGCCATAAATCACCATTCCCATCAGTTATAGTACCATATATCACCTTCAGCACCTTCCCCCTCCGGGCGCCGCATATACTTCTTCATCACGCGCTCCTCCGGAAAGGTCATTCCGAAAAATACGAGCCCCGGCAGTATCAGAACCGCCCACGGCATAAGATACACCAGCACTGCTGCCGCCACGCACATGAGCACAAGCAGCGCCGTTACGTTCAGATGCTTAAAGCATATGGCAAAAGCCATATTAAACAGCTTTCCGCTGCCAAGCTCGAACCTTGACAACAATATATAGGTATTAAGCATCAATCCCAGTAAAACAAAGCCAATCACTATATATACGCACCTCAGATAAAATGAAATCTCCGAAGCACTGTCCTGAAAAAATACATAGTTGAATACAAGGAGTACACAAAACAGCAGATAGATTATGTTAAAGCCTATCGATGCACGGAAGTTCTGCTTGAAGGAACGGAAAAATTCCTTCGAGACGTATCCTTTATGATGCCTTATCACCTTGGCAGCCGTGTAGTACGCCGCACAGGTCGCTGTCCCCATCGTGACAATAGGAAGCGAGCACACTATCCACAGTATACTCAGGAAAATAATATCTCCCACCTTGTTCATAAATCTGCCGTAAGCAGAATCCATACCAAAAATTGATGCCATAACCTCTGCACCTTCCTTATTTTATTCCCGGTGGAAGAACCGCTCATCACGGCTCTCCCATCAGGTATTTTAATAGAGGCGTGCCTTTTTAACAATTAAAATTTAATGAACTTTTCCTTCTTACCTTAAACATTAGTTAAAGTATGCATCAAGTGCGTCCTGAATCTGCTGCTTATAGGTCTCCTGGAACTGAGCTGCCGTAACCGTACCGTTGATAAGGCTCTCAAGGTCGTACTCGATACCCATTGAGTTCCATAAGTCGAACTGCTCTCTGCTACCGCAGTCAAACATTACGTCGAAGTTCTCGTCCTGAATTTCAGGATCCTTATCAGTTACAGCATACCACCAGTAGAGTGTCTCCTCGTCATCACGGATTGATGTGTCGCCGTCATACCAGTTCCACATATCGTAGAGAACATTGTAAACAAGCTCAGGGTCCTCAACTCCGGCAGGAATGATATAGAACTCACCTGATGTAATCTTGCCCTTGTTGGTCTCCTGATTTCCGGAAGGACCTACAGGCCACTGAACATAGCAGGTATCGAACTCAAGTGTTGTTCCCTTAGCGCCGTTGTAGTCATAGTCCGCATTTGAAGCTGCGATCCATGCTGCACCAGGCCAGAAGCCGATGTTTCCGTTGCGGTAGATAAATCTCATTGTATCTGCGTCGTTCTCGTAAGGATAACATACATTATATGTGATGTACATATCCTGAACCATCTGAAGTGCCTCGCCTACAGGTGCACTTGAGAGTGTCTCTGTTGTTCCTGCTGCGATTGAACCGCCGTTGCTCATCATAAGCTGCTCGAAGGTCTCAAAACCAAATCCGCCGTAGCCGTACTGGTCAACGGTTCCGTCACCGTTGGTATCCTGTGTAAGAACCTGGCAGTACTCGATAAACTTATCCCATGTCCACTCGCCCTTCTTGTAGAGTTCTCTCGGGTCCTCAAGGTTGTTGTCCTCGAGAAGCTGCTTGTTAAATGCGAGAGGATATGTAGCCTCAACCGTACTCTGTGCCTCAACTCTCTTTAAGATGCATGCCTTGCCGTCTCCGAGGTCAAGATACTTGATTACCTTCTGGTCTGTAAAGAGGTCGTTGTCGGCAGGGAGAACAGTCTTTAAGTCTGTTGCAAGTCCGTTCATGGCTGCCGGAATAGCCATTCCAAGGTCTACAAGGTAAATATCGCAATCAGGTGAGCCTGCAAGAACTGAAGTGTTGATGGACTCTCTTGTACCTGCATATGTGAGGTTCTCCCATGCGAAGGTTACATTGTATTTATCCTCAATCTTCTTAACATTGGCAAACTTGAGCTCTGCTGCGAGGTCTCCGGCATAGCTTGGATCATCCTCAACGGAGGTATGTGTACTGTCATAGTACTGAACCCACCAGCTTCCGATTGTGAGGTGTCTTGGTGTGCCGCTAGGAGTCGTGTTATCTTTCTGTGTTGTTGTCTCTTGTGGCTGCGGTGTTGTCTGTGTTGCCTGTGGAGTTGTATCGTTATTTCCCTGAGTTGTTGTATTGGTATTTGCTGTATTGTTACATGCTGTCATTGATAAAACCATGGATGCGGCAAGTCCTGTCGCACAAATCTTCTTTAAAAATCTTCTCATTGATTAATCCTCCCATTTATTCTGCAGATGTAGCCTGTGTGCTTACCCATACGCCGTATACTTCCCATGCGCCGTCTGCCTCACACTGCATTCTCGCTCCCCATGTTGACACATCGTCCCCACAGAGTGCTGCTATCTGCTCATAGGTTATCTGTGCATAAGTTCCGTTGCAGAGTGCCGGGTCGTCCGTTCCTGCCTGACCTACTCTCATCCACCCCTTCTCTGAATCAGGCATTACTATCCATACATTTCCCGACTCTGAGCTGTAGCGGATTGTTACCACCGCACCAGGTACAAGCGCATCTATTATCTCCTGCGGCATATCAAATCCATCCTGTGCCCAAGCGTCTGCCGATGTCTCAAAGCCCTCGAACTTCACAAGCTTGTTGACAGGAGCGAACTCTGCTGCCGTTCCGACCTTAACGCTGTATACCTCCCAGGCACTGTCTGCCTCACACTGCATCCTTGCTCCCCAGGTGGATACATCGTCACCGCAGAGTGCTGCAAGCTGCTCATAGGTCACATAGCACTTCTGACCGTCGCATACTGCCGGGTCATCTGTTCCTGCCTGACCTACTCTCATCCAGCCCTTCTCTGAGTCAGGCATTACTATCCACATGTTTCCGGACTCGGAGCTATAGGTTATCTCAACAACCGAACCAGGTACAAGTGCGTCGATAATCTCCTGTGGCATATCAAAGCCGTCCTGTGCCCAAGCATCTGCCTTTGTTGCAAATCCGGCAAAGTCAACACCGTTTACAACTGCCATATTCTTAGCCTGCTGTCCAACCTTTACGGAGAATACCTCCCACTCGCCGTCAGCCTCGCACTGCATTCTTGCTCCCCAGGTGGATACATCATCGCCGCAGAGCGCTGCAAGCTGCTCGTATGTAATCTGTGCGATATTTCCTGAATTGTTGATATATGCAGGGTCGTCTGTTCCTGCCTGGCCTACTCTCATCCAGCCCTTCTCTGAGTCAGGCATTACTATCCACATATTTCCTGTCTCTGACTTGTACTCAATCTCAACAACCGAGCCAGGTACAAGTGCATCGATAATCTCCTGTGGCATATCAAAGCCGTCCTGTGTCCAAGCTCCTGCGCTTGTTGCAAAGCCCTCAAAATTAACCGCACCCTTTACGGCATAGAGGTTAGATGAGTCCCTTCCGCTGCTTGAATATCCGGCAGGGTCTGCGAATGCCACGCTCTTGTCGGCGGTGATGACCTTGCCTGACTTGTCGTAGAAGGTAATGTCATCTACATAGAGGCTTGCATTTCCATGTCCAGCATCCAGACCGTTGTCGGTCTCAAGTGAAAGCACGAGAATGTTGTTCGCTCCCGCCGTGAACGGAACACTCGATACATCTACAGTTGCTACCTTCGGGTTCTTGCTCTCCATGTATACCGACCAGTCGTAACCTGTCTGTACCAGATCCTCGCCGGTCCAGGTTGTTATCTTTCCGGCACATGCGCTGAAGCTTCCGTCCTCATAGGAAACACCAAGCTTCATCGATATCGAAGCGATATCAGCTACAGATGCACCACAGAGGCTGCTCACATCAATTCCGACAAAAGGAACCTTGCCGTTTAAGTTCTTTACCTCGAGTGCCTTGCTTCCGTCGAAGTCAACCACACTCATCTCCACGTCAGCGGCATTTGCAGGTGCACTGTACGCCTTTACAAAGCCCATCTGACCATCTTCAAAATCAACACTTGCGTCCGACTTCACCTGCGGAGCCTCCGTTGTGGTCTCCTGTGCCGCCTCCTGTGTTGTTGTCACAGCCTCCGTAGTCGTGGTTGGGGCTGTCGATGCATCGCTGTCTGCGGTGCCGCTGCATGCAGTAAGGGATACTGCCATTGTTCCTGCCATAAGGCAGGCTAATAATTTGTTACGTCTCACGCCTTCTCCTCCTTTTTTGTGGCGAGCGGTTATCCTACGATACCGCTTCTTTCTACACCCTCTATAAAGTATCTCTGCAGGAAAACATAAATCAGTACGATTGGCACCATAATGAGAATGATACCGGCATCAAGGTACAACTGCTGGATTGTTGTATCTAAGATTTTATCCTCGTTGGCAATTACAGCCGTCAGGGACGAAATCTTTTTACTGATTACGATGTTCTCGCTTATCAGAAATAACTTCGCATAAAATGTATCATTGTACTGCCATACCATAGAGAACACTGCTACGGTGATGACAGACGGCATAGCGTTCATGAGCATGATCCTGAAATAGGTGTACCACACTCCTGCGCCGTCCACGAAGGCTGCCTCCTCGATTTCCTTTGGCAGTCCTCTGAAAAACTGGTTAAAAATATATATGTACAGACCTGAACGGAGACCACAACCCAAAAACGTCATAAGGTACATCGGCACCGGTGTTCCCAAAAGGTTGATGCTCTTTCCCTTTATGAGGGTTGCAAGCCCGAATGGATTGAAGTTTTTAAAGGTCATGTACAGTGGAAGCATGATGGTGTTGGTCGGAATGACAATCATTACTACAACACAGGCAAACAACAGCTTCTTAAATGGGAAGTTAAATCTCGCAAACCCGTAGCCGACCATCGAACAGATGAAAACCTGTATGATCATAAGGCTCAGCGTATAGAGTAAATCCCTTCCCATGGTCGGAAAGTAGTTAAGACGCGCTATAACCGTCTTGTACTTCTGAAGCGTAGGTGCCGTTGGTATCATATATACCATCGGGTTATATGCATCACCGTCCGACATAAAGGAGCTTACCAGTATTCCAAGTATCGGTGCCACGATGACGTAGCAGATACCCACGATAACCACAAACTGTGCCAGACCAAGAATACCCTTCTTCACGCTTCTCTGCATTGCGCTCATGCTGTTTCTTGTCTGTGCATCGATTTTGATTTTCTGCATATCGGTCTCTCCTTTCCTTAATTATAGTAGAAGGTTCTCTTCTGGATAAATCCACATACCAGAACGAGAATTACACATACGATAACCGTTGACACCAAACTCATCGTGGAACTTAGTCCATAGTTGATTTCATTGAAGCAGGTGTCGTAGGCGAGCTGAACGACATCACTCTTAGCGAAATTGTCCACAACCGTGTACACCACATTTGTAATTATATGCGGCATCACCATCGGGAATGTTACCTTCCAGAATGTTTCATATGCCGTCGCACCCTCAATCTTGGCTACCTCGTACATGGAGCCCGGTATCGACTGAAGTGCTGCTATGAATATGATTATCTGCACTCCCGATGCCGATATGATGTCGTTTATTCGGGCAACCGCTGCAACTATGTAGTCGAGGAGCTTATCCGGCATCGCCAGATTTTTGAACAGCTCGATAAAGTATGCCACATCAACCCCCGAGGCTGCAGCGTCCGATATCTCGCTCGCTCCCGATGAGATACCTCCTGACATCATCGTCCTCGCAAGCTCCATCGCCGATGTTATGGCTCCGGAGTTCATTATAATCGGCAGGAAGAAGATTGCTCTGACAATTGTTCTTCCCTTGAACTTGCGGTTTAAAAGTATCGCCATGAACAAACTGAAAAAAGTTATGAGCGGTACGTCCACCAGCATGTTGAGTATTGATGTTGTGAGCACCTGCTTGAAAGTTCCGTGCGCCCTGAATGCGTAGATGTAATTGCTTAGTCCTGCCCATTCAAGTGTGTAGCCGCCCCCTGCCGAGGTGGTCATGGTCGACAGTGAAAACTGCGCCGTCATAAACATGCTTCGCGCATAGAATATGATAAAACCTACCAGCCATGGGAGGATAAACATAAAGCCTTTTACATTTCTTTTCTGAAGAAGTGATAAACCACGTCTGCGCTTCATTATTTTCCTCCTCTCTGATATCCGTGTGCAGGAACCGTAACTCCGTCCTCCACCGCATCATAATCTGTATAGTTTACATAGATGACAACTCCGTTCGAGTAGGTCACTGCCCTCACTTTGCTGTCCCTTATCTCATGCTTTACAACCGTCTCACCGCTCACATACTTTAATATGTCGTTGACCTTGTTGTATACGCTCACAGCCTCGTCACACCAGTTGTCATACTTGGTAGCGTAGAACTTGTTAAGTGCCGTATACTTCATCTCACTCGCGCTCTCCTTGGTGAACACATATCTCGGAGAAGCTCCGTACTCAATCATTCTGAGCGTGATTTCCGTATTGTCTGCCGAATCGTGGAAGTTTAACTGACCTCCCGCGTAATCGATGTACCCGTGAATAATCATCTCATAGAGAGGAATTTCCTCATCTATTATTCTGAACTCGTTGTCCCTTATAGGTGCGTCAATGATGTCCGTCGCATACGCGAAGCTGTAATCATTTCCGCCGTTTATGAGGATGTTCTTACCCGTTCCGGAAAGCTTTTCAAGCTGTGCCTTCACGATGTCGAGCGCTTCCTCCCTGTTTATGAACTCCGTTCTCTTCTTATCCGAGTGAACCTCATCGCCTAAGTCCCTGAGTCCTATGCCGCCCACATCGAGCTTTCCGAACTTCTTTATGAACGAATCCACATATCTTTGTAAATACTTAGGTGATACGAGGTCATATATGTTCTCGTCATAGCCAAGAGAGGAGGTAATTCTTAAATTCGCCGGGTTGTGCGCTCCAAATCTTGCCACATAGCCTGCGCCGTAGTAACGCGAGGTCTCAAATGAACCGTTGTAGCGTTTGCTTATGTTCGTCACACTCTGGAAAGGAACGTCCACATACAGCCTTCCGCCGAGGCTCTCCATCGTGTCATTCAATGCCTCGAGCTTCTTCTTTCCGCCGAGCTTTGAGAGTCCTGTTATCTTATCATACACATCCGCGTAGTAACCGCCATTGCTCCAGCCCTGTAAATTCATTACCTGGTATGCAATTCCCTTGTCCCTGAGGTTAAGCGCTATGTCCGCCGCCTCCTCGTAGGTGGTCATCGCCATTACCTTTAAGTAACGTATTCCGACAAAGCTTGCTGTCTCCTTCACGCCGCCGATTATGTCGTAATAGAAAGGAATGTCTCCTGCGGCTGTCCTGTCTGTGAGAACGCCCTCCTTTACAAGTCTGTCCCTGTAGTAGTTGGCAATTCCCGAATAGCCTGTATGCTCATCGTCTAAGAAGGTGTATCTTACCTTGTAGTTGATGTCATACATATTGTTCTCAAGAAGAGGAAGGTCCGCTTCGTTTCCGGTTGAACCGAACATTGCAAGCAGGTCATAGCCTCTTACAACAAATGTGGTATTGACGTAATTGTAGCTTGTGTTGCCGCCTGAAACCGATGCCGTGAAGAATGCTGTTGTAGCTCCGTCCTCCACCGACATGAGTATATTCGAGTTCTCCTTGCATATTCCGCATATCGGAAGTCTAACCTTCTGTGTATTTTCAAGCATCGTATAATCCGCAGCGAGCGGGTCAATATCGTATATGTACTGTGAATAGTTCTCCACGTTACTCTTTCCGTTGTTGAAATAGATGAGTGAGCCTGAGCCGTTAGGAACCACCAGATATCCTTCCTCGTCAGCTCCCGCCGCTCCGAAGTAACCGAGGAGCCTTATTCTGTAAAGGCTTCCTCCCCCGTTCTCCTCTATCATTGAGGAAGGAATGCTGACCTCGATGCTGTCATCTAAGAGTCTGTACTCAAGAGCTATCGTAAATGACAGAGGCATCGCAACCTCAACACCCGCAAGCTCCATCTGCTCCTCATAGTCAGCCTCGGTAAATCCTGCCGTCTCGAGGTAGCCGGTAATCTTCTTAATTGTCTTAACATTTTTCTGGGCTACGCCGTTGAGAACCAACATTCCGCTTGCCGCGTCCTCGGTTGAGTAGTAACGTCTCATGTTCGTGACGCCCGTCTCATCGAGAAGTCCGCAAATCTCATCGAGCTTGCTCTGTGAGAGATACAGCGGCACAATTCCCGTTGTGTTCGTCGAGAAATCTCCGAGGGTGTATATAAATCTCACACCATTGTCTATCGACTGTGCCTGAAGCTGCCCCTTCTCGACCGCCATGCTGTAGGAGTCGTAGGTTCCCATCGCCTTGGCTGCATTATAGTAATTGATTACAAACTGTGATTTCAAGTAATTCTTGTTCGTGTTGTTTGCAATCGGGTCATTGTCCGCGTCCACAGGATTGCTGTAGGTTGTGACTTTGCTTCTCTTGTCGTAGACTGCCACGTTGCCGCTATCAAGTGAAGCGTAGAGCTTCAGGTTTCCGTTCTCGGCGACAAGCTCCATACCGTCCACGTCCTTTGACGAATCCTTGAGTGAATGAAAATCCGTTCCCTTCTCAGTCTCATAACCGTTAAGGTACTGCTTGTAATCATCATACAGATAGTAGTGGAACATGTAGTAGGCAAACCATATGAGCACCCCAAGCACCACCACTCCCAATACTCCGAGAAGTATTTTCTGTAAGAGCCCTAATTTTCTTTTAGCTTTTTTCTTTTTATCCTTCACAGCCCCTACCTTCCTTTCATCGGAATATCAGTTCGAGGTAAATACTCTTAAAGAAGGTAATTACCTGACTTACCAGATTAAATAGCAGCAATGCGAGGAAAATTATTATAAGCACCGCGACGAAGGTTAAAAACAAGGTTATGAGCGTCTTTCCGAGCGTGTAATTGTGAACCTGCATAATTCCCATCAGCACCAGTATCACCGCGTATGCGATACCGATTGCAATTACAAGTCCGTAGAATGCCTGCTCATTGTCAGCGATAACCCTGCTCAAAAGAGTGGCAAGCACATATCCCACCGTCGCCGGTGTAATTCCATAGCCTACTGCAATAATAATGTCCTTAAAACGTCCCTCACCATCCATAAGACAAGTGATTGACCAGTTGCCGACACACACTAACAGGAAAAGTACAAGCACACCTGCAAGCTCTGTCAGGCTGTTTACGCTTCTCGGGTCCGTCTCGTTTACAACGAAGCTCGCATACAGTCTGTTTAACGAGAAGCTTATCGAAAAGAGTATTACCATAAGTATCGCTATCGGTACACTTCCGTACTCCTTATGGCGTATCCAGTAAAAGCCGTCCATAGGGTGGGTCAGTGTGTATCCGAAGTAGCTCCATTTTTCCTTGGAAAATAATTCCTTCAAGCCTTCTCGCCTCCCTTCCCGTGCTTTTTATTTCTGACTCTGACAAATACCACAACCGCTATTATGATGACTGCAGCTCCCGTGAGTATATAGCTCAAGTTGTCAGCCAGCACCTGATTGCGGTAACGTCTGAATGCTATCGAGTAGTATTCTGCGTCCATTCCGAGCTTCAAATACTTCATTGCGTTTTTGTTGTCGCCAGCTGTCAGGTACGCCTTTCCTATTCCGGTGTTGGCAAGCTCATTGTTCTCGTCAAGCCTTAACACCTCTCTCCACTTCTCAACCGCGAGTGTCTCATCTCCGTCGTATCTGAGTGCTATCGCATCATTTATGAGTGAGCCGTACTGCGTCGCATTGAATACCGTGAGCTCTGCCCTGTACGCATCGAGCACCACCAGTGTGTCCCCCGATGCCTCTATCGCAACAGGTGTGTTGAAGGTTCCAAGCTGTGTTCCGAGTCCGCCGAAGATGTAGAGGAGATTTCCCTCATGGTCGTAGGTGAATATCCTTCCTCTCTTTCTATCGAGAAGTGTGTATATTCCCTTGTTCCTGTACACAACGTCCGTTATCTGTGAAGCTCCCGCGTACTGTGACTGACCGTTAACCCACAAATCACCGCCTACGTTCTTGTTCTCCCCCTTCTTTATTACATCCTCTCCTCGTGGATTTAATCTTCTTACCGCCTGAACTCCCGCTGAATCGATATTAGTTGCATATATGAATCCATCGGCATCGACATCAATTCCCGTGAACTCCGTCGGAATGTAGAGCTGCTGCTTTGAGCGCTCCTCCTTGGTAGCTATTCGCTTCCAGAACTTCTCCCAGAGAGTAATCTTTACATCGATTGTTCCGAAGAAACCTGAGAATTCTCCGTTTGTTTCGAAAACCATAATTCCCTCGAACATGTTCTGCGCTATACAGTATATTCTGTCCGCGTAGTCGACTGTCACCTTCAAGGGTACGAACACATAGCCTGCATCGAGTGACTGTGATACCGGGTTCTCTACTATTCTGACGAGCGTTCCGTCCTTCTCGAGAACCACTATTCTGTGATTCTGTGAGTCCGCAACATAGAGCTGACCCTTCTCCGATATGCACACACCGTAAGGTGATTTGAAGCTGTCCTTCACTCCGTTGTTGTCGAAGCTGTCGATGATGTTCACAACCTCTGTCATTCCATTGTTGAGTACGACTATACGGTTGTTTCCCGTGTCCGCCAGATAGAGGTTTCCGTCATCGGAATAGCAGATATCCTGTGGCGTCACGAAGTTTCCTATACTCTCACCCTTGTATTTAAGACCGTTTCCGGCGATGGAGCGTATCGGCTCATACGCTGACGGCGTATAGGTCAAATCCTCTCTGTCGTCATAGTTGTAGGTGTCATACGGCTCATCGGCTGCCGCCACCCTTGCCGTAAAGCTCATTCCCACCAGCACGAATACTGAAAGAAGGGCTGTGAGCTTGCTAAGTCCATGTAAAAATTTTTTTCTCATGCTCACCCTCCCATCAATCCTTCATTCCAGATGTTGTCATCGTCTCGAGGACATTGCTCTGACAAATGAGGAAGAATATAATCGGTACTGCCGCTATTATGAATGTAACTGCCGCCGCAGCTCCGGCTCTTGCCGTACCACCCGCGGTAATCTGCTGTAATGCATACTGTAAAGGCTTAAGTTCCTCGTTTCTTAAAAATAAGCTTCCCGTGTTGCCCCACATCTGCTGAAACTGGAATATCGCCAGTGTCAGCCATGCCGGCTTTACATTCGGCATAACTATCGACCAGAACACCCTCCACTCCGTCGCACCGTCAAGTCTTGCCGACTCCATAAGTGAGTCGGGAAGCTGCTCCATGAACTGCTTCATAAGGTAAAGTCCCATACCGAAGGAGCACGCCGGAAGGATAAGCGCCGCGTAGGTGTTGTTGATGTGCAGCCAGCTTATGATGAGGTACTGAGGTATCTGTGTTACCGTCCATGAGAACATCATGGAAAGCACTACCATATTGAAGAGTATCTTCTTTCCCGGAAAGTTGTGCTTGGCAAGCGGGTACGCTGCGAGCGAAGCACAGAGCACATGGCCTACCATACCGCCGCCGGTGATGATGATTGTGTTTAATATGTATCTTGAGAACGGCACCCACGAGCTGTTCATGAGCACGAACAGGTCTGAGAAATTCTCAAGTGTAGGGTTCCTCACGAAAATCTTAGGTGGGAACTGGTAAATCTCGTCGAGCGGCTTTAACGCATTGTTGATAATCATTACAAGAGGGAGTGCCATGAACACACCGCAGATGAACATTATCACGAACAGCAGTGTATTTCCCGCCATGGAGCGGTTGAGCTTCTTCTCTCTCGGCTTTCTTTTGAACAATTTCTTTTTTGTCTTATTTTCCTTACTCATTGACCAACCCTCCTTAACAGACGCTGTACAAGCTTATTGGTTCCAATCATGAGAAGGAAGAGCACTGTCGCTATCGCCGACGCATAACCCATCTCCATTCGACCTCCCGAACCGTAGTCGAGAAGATGTGTTACCACCGTCGCTCCTGCGTAGTTCACGGAAGGGTTTCCTGCGAGCTGTATGGATATATCAGCCACCGCAAAGGACTGTGTAATCTGCATAACCGCACCGAACATGAGCTGAGGCTTCATCGAAGGAAGTGTCACATACCAGAGCTCCTGCCAGCGGTTCTTAACTCCGTCGAGCGCTGCCGCCTCGTAGAGGCTCTTGTCAACCGTCTGAAGTCCTGCTATGAACGAGAGGAAGCCGGTTCCGAGCGACAGCCAGAGCTGAACGACTATGAGCACCGGAAGCACATACTTCTCTGTTTTCATCCAGAGTATTGCCTCATCAATTATTCCGAGCTTTAAAAGTATACCGTTTAAGTAGCCGTAGCGGTCGCCCGTGAGAATGAGGTTCCACACCATGTAGGCGTTACCGCAGATACTCGGTGCATAGAAGATGAGTGTCAGAAAAGCTCGAAGCTTTCCGGAGAACTCATTGATTATCCATGCGAACAGAAGACAGAGTATATAGCTGACCGGTCCTGTCACAACTGCAAAGATAAGTGTGTTCTTGAGTGATATGAGGAAAATATCGTCCTCGAGGAACAGCTTGATGTAGTTCTTCCAGCCTACGAAGGTAGGTGGCTCAAGCATGTTAAAATATGTAAAACTGAAGGCTATCGATATAACCACCGGAAGGACCGTAAAGAGGAAAAATAATATAAAATACGGTGCCATCATCGCGTAGGATACTCTGCTTCTTTTAATTCTGTAGCCAAGCTTTCGCTGCTTGTACGCCAGTTCATCGGTTGATACCGCGTTTGCCGTGCTGTGTGCCATTTATCTTTCCTCCTTTCCTATTCCTCTTCCACAACCGGAAGTCCAAGCTCCTGACGCTTGTAATTGATTTCCGCGTTGATGTAGATAACCTTATCCATAAGCTCCTCCCTCGGTGATGCCGTATCCGTCTCTGTTGTCACCGTGTAGAAAGCATTGTTTACGTTACGCCAGGAGTAGTAGCCGCCCGGCACCTGCGGAATTCCCTTCACATAGCCAAACGCCTCGAGAAGTGCCTCGTAATCGTCCATCGGCCAAGGCATGTTGGCAAATGCCTCAAGGTTCGCTGTAGGAACTCGTGCCGCAGAACCCATAAGGCTCTCCATCTCTCTTCCGTACTGTGTCTGCACGTCCGCGCTGGTCCACCACTTTAAGAACTTCCAGCAGGCATCCGGGTAAACCGTGTCTGCCATTATGATGCTCGCAAGTCCTGTACAGCCCGTGCTTCTGTCTA
>CAMEEX010000076.1 GCA_945915235.1 uncultured Clostridia bacterium
TAATTTCCGTCGCTCTGCTAAGTCCCACTTTGCTAAGTTCCTCCATATTTGACAGGAACATATCCGAAAACAACACGCGGCTGGTCTTAACCTCATCTTTTTTTGCACTCCCGAACAGCGTTGTCAGGCAATCATTGTCATAGTCAGGTTTATCCGCGAACATATCGTTGTATTTCTTTGCCAAAAGACTTCTCATCTTTCCCTTCAGGCTGCTTCCCGGTATCATCGGCGTGTTTGTCCTTGTATCCATTATGACCGGAGAGTCAACCGCGCCTATCGCTGAAAATGCACTTGAACCGCCTATATGTAATCCCGTTACAACCTCTAAAACAGTGTTTATTTCTATTTTTGCAAACATAATTTTCCCTCCTATTTATCATTCATACCATAATACTTTCTGTATGCGACTAAAGCTTCCATATAATGACTGAATAATATATAATTGTGTTTACTATCTTTTATATCATCTATAATGTCAAGTATTTCAGCCTGCTTTACAAATTTTTTCACATTCTCATTTCTTTCTCTGCCCGACTCATACACAAATCTTACTTTCAAGTAATTTATTCGGGCTTTTATTTCATCTGACAACTTGTCCGACTGGCTGTTAATAACATCATTATAGATATCCGCCGTCATTGCAAGCAAATTTCTTATTTGAGACGTTGTAACTAAATCAATCGGTTCTCCTCTTTTATTTGTTCTTTTACATAATTCAGAAATAACATTTTCCGCCGTCTGAACATAATTCTCTTCCGTCAGTTTCATTTTTCATTCTCCTCTCCGTCTTTGCGATTTAAGTACACATAAAGATAAATTGCTGTTATCAACTGCCGCTTATCCTCAGGATTCTTGCTCCATTCATACATCTTTTTGGCAAACTGTCTGTAAGCCTCCTTAGTTTCCATGCCGCTTTCCTGACCCGGTTCCATTCTTGACAGCAGATATACATATCTTGCAACATTTATAGATTGTTTATCATCTCTCAATAATTCCGTCAGATGATACAAAAACGACATTCCAAGCTCCTGTTGGTGCTGTAGGTATTCATGTATCACGGCAAGCTTTTCATCAACCACATGCCGCTCAAACTCCTCCCATTTATAGCCATGAGAGCTGTCCTCAAACAAAACAACCGCATTTTTTCCATCAATATCTTTTGCTGCCTCCTCTAAAACTGCCGTCTCCTTCGCCATCGCACCGATTGGATATGTCGGATTGTAAATCCCTATTCCTGCCGACAGTGTCAATGTCCCCTGCGTGAATTTTTTGAGAGCCCGCTGCAAATCAATCGCTGCACCAATCACATCATTCCACGCACCTGCCAGAAACACATCGTCCCCTCCCGAATACACAATTACAATATTTCTCGCTCCGCCTGCCCCGAAAATATCATTGGTTCCATTTGCGAGAATTTTATTAATATACAGTTTGAAAAATAGCGATAACTGCCTTGAAAGCGTGGCTGTACGCGAAAGTGTTGTATAACTGCAATCTCCATTCACGCGGTTAAACCCATTTACAAATGTATTTCCAAGGCTGTCAACGTCCGCCCTCAGTATTCCGATACGCTTGATGCCCGCTGACGCTCCGGCAAGCTTTTCAAAGGTATCATTGTCCTTTGCCCTGTAATCTGCAACCCAGATTTTTGTCGTTACATGCTTTCCCGTGTATATGTTATTCTTCGTATAGCAGCGCACATAATTGTCACTTTTCATTCTCTCAAGCAAAGTATCCCTGCTGTCTGACACAAGATATTTCCCGCCAGGAAGAGGCAGAGCCTCTTTATCGCTGCCGCACATGATGGTAAAATAATCATCCTTTAGTATACCTGATGACATTTTCTCCAACGCATTGCAGACAGAACATTTATCATTTTTCAGTATAGCTACGCGCCTGCATGCCTTACATTCCCTCTCACCATCGTGGTTTTGACTGTTAAGACTTATTATCTGCGCCGCGCTATACCTGTGCGCCTTTTTGCCGGAAATCATTCTTGAAATATCCCTGTACAAATCAGAATAACTTCCATATGGAACATTTCTAAATGCATTTGCGTTTGCCACGGCATACCCGGTTCCTATATACAGTGCCGTTCCGAACTTATCCATCAGCCACTCATTAATGCCTGTCTCATATTCATCCATGAGCTGCAAAACATTTTCCGTGTTCGGAAGAAGTATATAGCAGTGACCACCGCCCGTATAAATCAGATTAGCCCTCGAAAGCGACACCTTATCGAGAAGTTCATCAATTATGTGCTCCATCATAATCTCAAGGTAAAAACTTCTCGCCCTCAGCCCCTTTAATGCACCCTTCTCACCGACTGTATAAATAAAGTTCTGAATACCTGATATGTCCATCGAATATAGCAGAAACATCTTTGTATCGTAATTCTTTTCAGCATTTAAAAACAAAAATGTCCGATAATCCTGTTCCCCTTTCGCCGCAAGGTACTGCTCCACACATGACGCAATAGCGGCAGTCATCTTAACATGGTCAAACAGTGAAATATCCGCTAACTCTCTTTTCGAAGTGGACGAGGGTATATATGTAAGGTTCGCCTCCAGCACCGACAAAAGTGAACTAATATATTCCTCATTCATCTCAATTCCCTTGAGATTATCGGTAATATCATTTATCACTCTGTTATAAAAGCTTTCATTCATCTCCACTTTTTCATCTGTCGAATAATTAATATTCTCATTCGGATTGAGCACTCCCATTGCATAGTGCTGCTTTCCGTTATTTCCATTGAGAATATTAAAAACGCTGTCCAACGGAACCATCTTATCAAAGCCGTCCTCTCCATCTGCCGCCTGCCTTCTATCTGAAAATGCAGCGACATTATCAGCAAAATATGTAATATACGCCAGCGAGTCATCTTCAAGCCCGGCACTTTTCAGATGCTTTCCATGATGGTATCTCACACAATCAAGAACCTGCTGTGGTATCTTTTTTTCCTGTCGATCTGCATCAAGCGCCACAAGATACTCATACCCGCCAATGCTGTGATCGCGCCCGTCGCCGCTTCTGTATGCAACCTTGCCTATATCATGCAGCAAACTGCCAACGATCAGCTCTATCTGCCTATCCGTTATCATCTCTTTCTCCTCTCATCTGATAATATTTTAAAACTTCCCATCCCGAGTGCCGTCTTAATTCCGACTCCTGAATATGTTCCAAACCTGAATAACATATTTGCAAAATTCGCCATTGTGGACGTTCCGTTCATTTTTATTGTAAGCTTGCCTATAAATGACGGTATTCTGACACCTTCCAATGAAAAATTCACGCTTTTCAAATCATATGCCGCAATCTGGGCATTTTCGCATAGTTGTTCCAAGGTATCCTCGTCAACCATTCCCTCATCGCGCACCGCGGCATCATATTTATTCATAAGACTCTGGAAAATACACCTGATATCCGGATAGAAAACATACCGCCCGTCCCTTTTAAATGCTGTAGGCGATATAAAATGAATGTTAATGTATCTGCTACATTCAGTATCATAGAAGCTGTCCATCAATGATTTGTATGTCAGCTCAGAATAATTTTTTTCAACAATTTCTACTGTAATATTCCTGTTCCTGATAAAAATACTGTCAAGCCTCATAAGCGTGTCATGTATAATTATCTGCGCCGCCTCCCTGTCAAGGCAGCATACCACCCAATACCATGCCCCCTCCCTAAATTCAAGATGCTGTGTATACGGGTGAAGCTGTGACACATGAAGATAGTCCGCATAATCTTCCGGCAGCAGTTCCATGAGTGCCCCATGAAAAAGAGAAGACATTTGAAAAACAATCTCCTCTATACTCTTTATCTTTAACTCAATTTTTGTTAACATTATTAAAATCCTCTATAATTTTTGATTTTATCTTCTCACTTTTGACATTTAAGTTATGTCTATTATAATATTTTATCCAGACAAATTCAAGCATTTTATATAGATTATGGCAGTCAAATATTTGCAATCCTCTTTTCTTTTCACACATAATACTATTCGCTGTTATAACTGCATACGAAAAAGAAGAAATTATTTTTTCAGTAAAAATAAAACTGCCGCCTATATAGAATATCCATCTGAATTATCTATCTAAGCAGCAGTCAGTTTTTCATATTAAATTATTGTTCTGTTTTATCATCCTACTCCGTAAACAACGGTGTCGAATAGTATCTGTCTCCGCTGTCCGGAAGAAGTGTCACGATGGTCTTACCTTCATTCTCAGGACGCTTTGCGAGCTGGATTGCCGCATAGAGTGCTGCACCTGAGGAAATTCCGACGAGGACACCCTCCTTCTTTGCGAGTAGCTTCGCTGTATCGAATGCGTCGTCGTTCTCGACTGTCAGCACCTCATCGTATATCTTTGTGTTGAGCACGTCAGGAACGAAGCCAGCTCCGATACCCTGAATCTTGTGAGCACCCGCTCTGCCCTCGGAGAGTACAGGCGATGATGCAGGCTCCATGGCAACTACCTTGACATCAGGGTTCTGTGACTTTAAGTACTCGCCGACACCTGTGAGTGTTCCACCGGTACCTACACCTGCAACGAACACATCAACCTTTCCGTCGGTGTCCTCCCAGATTTCAGGGCCTGTTGTCTCCCTGTGTGCCTTAGGGTTGGCAGGGTTTACAAACTGTCCCGGAATGAAGCTGTTCGGTGTCTGTGCTGCAAGCTCCTCAGCCTTTGCGATGGCGCCCTTCATGCCCTTAGCGCCCTCTGTCAGAACTATCTCGGCACCGTATGCCTTTAAGATATTGCGGCGCTCAACGCTCATCGTCTCAGGCATTGTGAGAATTATCTTGTAGCCCTTTGCAGCTGCGATTGATGCGAGACCGATACCTGTGTTTCCCGATGTAGGCTCGATGATTACCGAACCCTCCTTTAAAAGTCCCTTCGCCTCAGCGTCCTCAATCATTGACTTGGCTACACGATCCTTGACGCTCCCTGCCGGGTTGAAGTACTCAAGCTTCACGAGAACTCTTGCCTTGAGCCCTAACTCCTTCTCAACATTGACAACCTCAACCAAAGGTGTCTTTCCTATCAGTTCAACTGAACCCTTGTAAATATTAGACATACACAATCTCCTTCCTATCTGCGCTTACTTACATGAATAACTTCCACGTTCCCAAACAGATATTTACGTTTTTTGCAAGTATATTACTTAATTCCTACCATGTCAATAGGAATTAGAAAATTTCTTGTGCAAAGTGTTTACATTTATATAATATGATGCCACAAGTATAGCCGCAGCACCCGTCCACGCGAGAATTTCCGCATAGAACACGCCCTCCTGACCTGCCAGCCTTGGCAGAAGAAGCGCTGCCGCCGTTCTCATGGCAAACTCAGCTATGCCCGAAATCATCGGAATTACGGTGTTGCCAAGCCCCTGCAGCGCACTTCTGTAGGTGTGAAGCGCATACAGAACAGCAAGAAAATAGCTCATTATGCTGAGATAATGGTAGGCGATGCCGAGAACCTCCTCCACCTGCCCCGTCTCATTGGATATGAAAAGTCTCAAAATCGGACGACCGAAAATAAGCATGACCGCCGATATGACAACAGACGTAATCAGTGCCATTATAACGGCGCTTCTCATTCCCCTCTTAATTCTCTTGAAATCTCCTGCTCCGAGGTTCTGCGCCGTATAAGTCGTAATCGCGAAGCCATAGGACGTTGCAGCAGTCTCAAGAAGCCCGTAAAGCTTATTCGCCGCCGTGAAGCCCGCTACAAACAGGAAGCCGTAGCTGTTGATTACCGACTGAAGTATCATTCCGCCGACGCTTATGACGGTATTCTGGAATACTATCGGGACTCCGACAAACAAAAGCTTCCTTGACATATCGGCATGGATAACCACATCGCCTTTTTTCAACTTTACTATGTCAATTTTTCTTATTGCGACATAGCAGTACACGAAGGATACTCCCTGTGCGATAATGGTCGCCGATGCCGCACCTATAATTCCCCATTTAAACACGAGGACAAACAGAAGGTCGAGAAGCACATTCACAACCGCTGCCGTCACCATCGCCATAAGCGGAGTCCTGCTGTCTCCCAGAGCCCTCAAAAGTGCCGCCTCAAAATTATACACAAGGCTCACCGTAATGCCTCCGATCATAACCCTGAGATACTGCTCCGCCCCCGCAAAAATATCGGCAGGTGTGTCCAAAATCCTCAGAATAGGCACTATTGTCAACTGCCCCGCCACAGTAAAAATAACTGCTGATATGGCTGTCAGTATTATCGAATTTCCTATGGACGCCCTGAGTGCCTTTATATCCCCCGCGCCGTAATACTGTGCAAATATAATCGAAAAGCCCTGCGTAAGTCCCGTCACAAAGCCCACGAACATCCAATTGAGCCAGTCAGCCGCACCAAGCGATGCAAGCGCATTTATCCCCACGCCCTGTCCTACGATTATCGTATCCACCATCGTGTAGAGCTGTTGAAAAAGACTTCCGAGCATGAGCGGAAGTGCAAAAAGGAGCAGTAGCTTAGCCGGCTGCCCCTTTGTCATATCTTTTGTCAGTTCTTTCTTTGAATCCATCTAAATCTCCATGTCAATCATATATTTTCAGGCTATTGCCTGTTCACTATCTGCTCCTGTATGTTCATATGATTTTTGATAATCTTATTCTGCTTGTATATATAGTAGATTATCATTCCCGTAGCAGTGACAATCCACGTCGCCGGATAGCAGAATACAATCTGCTCAAGAGTTCCGTCCGGCACTATAAAAAGCACCCATATCACCCTGAACGCGCACACTCCGAGCATCGTCATGACCGTTGTGACAAGCACATGCCCCTGCGCCCTGAGTGAACCCGACAAAATCTCAATAAACACAAATATAAAATATGCCGGCGATATGACTCTCATAACCCTCACGCCGAGCGCTATAACCTCCGTCTCCGAGGTAAAAATCCTTAACATATACTGTCCCACAGTCAGCGCAAGTGTGCTGAAAAGCACCGCAGCCCCGATATCCATCAAAAGGCACTGAACCGTACCCTTCTTAACTCTGTCGTACTTTCCCGCACCAAAGTTCTGTCCCACAAAGGTCGTCGCGGCAATTCCGAAAGCCGTGTTGATCATCCAATACATGCTGTCGATTTTTCCGAAAGCCGACCACGCCGCAACCGTGTCAACACCGAAGCTGTTGAGCGCGGACTGCACGATTATGTTGGACACGCTGTACATGCTCGACTGAATACCCGTCGGAAGTCCTATCTTCAGCATCGACGGCAGCACATCACCGTGTAGCCTTATATCCCTTGGCACAAGCTTCATGCCCTCCGTGTGGTACATGAGCGCCCTCGTCACCATCACCGCACTGACAAACTGCGCGATAAAGGTTGCTATGGCGGCACCTAACACGCCGAGCCTCAGCACACTGACAAAAAGTATGTCCAGTACGATATTTATACCGCAGCAAATCATAAGGTAATACAGCGGTCTTTTCGAGTCGCCTATCGCCCTGAGTATCGCAGAACCCATATTGTAGACAAATATGAACACGAGCCCGCCAAAATAGATCATAACATACATCGCCGAGTCGTGAAGCAGCTCCGCCGGCGTGTTCATAAGCCTCATAACAGGAACCGTAACCGCTATTCCTATTATTCCCGCAGCTATACCTCCTATTATGGCAAATGCATATGCCGTGTGCAGTGCCCTATGTATCTTTTTTGCATCACCGGCACCATAAAACTGCGATATTATGACGGTCGCCCCCGCCGACAGCCCGGTAAAAAATCCCACCACAAAGTTGATTATCTGGCTTGACGAGCCGCCTACGCTCGACAGTGCTTCCTTTCCGGCAAACTGCCCGACGACAACCGCGTCCACAGTGTTATAAAGCTGTTGAAAAAATGTCCCCACAAGAATTGGAAAGAAAAATATAAGAATCTGTTTCCATATCGTTCCCTCTATAATTCCGTTCTTCTGCGTGCTTTCACCCATTTTTCTGCCCTCTTAAAATAAAAATTTTACCTATTAATTCCAATATAGATACTATCTTAAACTTGTTTTCACACTAGTCGTCCGCCTCAATGACAAGCAGTATCCCGTCCGTAAAGCATATATGTGCCTCTGCCTCCGTTATCTCGTTGCTTATCCCGAGCGAGTTGAATTTACGCATACAGTAATTGTCCAGCGGATACTTAAACCCTCTAAGGCACACATTTTCAACCCTCATGCTATACGGTATAAGCGACACAAACCTGCCGTACTGCTCGTCCTTCTTTATTGTAATGCCAGAATCAATCATCCTTATTCTGTTGTGTCTGTCAAGCATTGTGATGGAAATATTCTCCTCGAGCCCGATTCCGAGCAGCTCAATATTGGCAAGCATATGGTCAATCCTGCTGCCCGTCGCCCCAAGAAGCGTTATACTCTCAGCACCCATTTCTATAGCAAGCCTGATTGCCGCCTCCGTGTCGGTGTCGTCCTTCATCGGATTTAATTTTTTCCACTCGATGTTGCCGTATTCTTTAAAATATTCAAGCGTCTCCGTTTTAACCGAGTCAAAATCACCTATTATAATATCCGGCATCATGCCCGCACGCCTGAAAAACTCCATCCCCGAGTCGGACGCAATCCTCTCGTCAAAATCATGCTCACTTATCCACCGAACCGCAAAATCATCGTCAACATATCCACCCGTAACTATCAAATAACTGTTCATAGTCCTCTCACCAACTCTCTCTTATCCACATATACACAACCCCAACAAAAAATGCTGTTCACAGCGTTTTTCCAGCATGAAACAGTAGAACATATTAATCAGCGTATTTTGCTGATTTAAATGTTCTTTTCCGGTGTGAAATCGTAATTCATCTTAGACAGTGTCTTTTACTGTCTTAGATGTATTTTTCACACTGTTACCACCACTCACTATCCCACAGCACCGTGAACGGTCCGTCGTTCTCCAGCTCCACCTTCATGTCCGCCCCGAAGCTCCCGCACTCAACCTTTCCGAAGGTCTCGACGCATTTTTTCTTGAAATATTCGTACATTTCGTTTGCGAAATCAGGCGCTCCCGCATTTATGAAGCTTGGGCGGTTTCCTTTTTTACAGTCGGCATACAGCGTAAACTGTGAAACCACTAAAAGCTCCCCGCCAACATCTGCTAACGACAGGTTTGTCTTTCCCTGCTCGTCCTCAAATATTCTGAGTCCTGACAATTTTTTCACATACCTGTCGACCATCTCCTCGGTGTCGCCGTCTGCCACGCCAAGCAAAATCAAAAGTCCTTTTCCGATACTTCCAATCACATTTCCGTCAACCCGCACACTCGCGTGATTGACGCGCTGTATAACTAATCTCATGTTAAACCTCCATATCTAAATGCTACAACATCGCCGCACCGATAATCCCCGCATCATTGTCAAGCCTTGCAAGCTCTATCTTCGTATTTCTTGCAGAATTTTTTGAAAAAATCTTTCCTGCGACCTTCTCCCTGACAGGCAAAAGCAGCAGCTCGCCCGCCTTGCTGACCCCTCCGCCTATGCAGATGAGCTCCGGCTGGAGAATATTTATTATGTTCGCAATTCCCTCCGCAAGATATTCAGTATAATTTAAAAACAGCTCTTTTGCAAGCTTATCATCAAGCTTTACCGCATCAAATACCTGCTTTGCCTCCACTTTTTCCGGGTCGCCGCCGCACAACTGCCATATGGCTGAATGTGCCGCCTCATTATCCGATTTTGACAACACTCTCCTCGTGTCTCTTATAAGCGCCGTGGCGGATGCATAAGCCTCAAAACAGCCCTTTCTTCCGCAGGTGCACTGTTCCCCGCCCATCTTAATCACCGTATGTCCGAGCTCCGACGCCGCAAAATTAATTCCCTTTATCAGCTTTCCGTCAAGGATTATCCCGCTGCCGATGCCTGTTCCAATGGTAATCATAACAAATGACTTCACATTATGCCCGCCCGCAAGATACTCTCCGAGCGCTGCCACATTAGCATCGTTTCCAAACCGCACGGGCACATCAACCATATCACCCAGAAGCTTTATGAAAGGAACATTCTCAAAACGAATGTTGTTCGAGTACTCAACATAGCCCGTGTCCTCATTTATCGTGCCGGGAACGCCCACACCGACCACCTCAAGCTCACCCCCGCCTACATTATTCCTCTCACAGAGCAGCTTTACCAGCCTCGCGATATCGGCAATGATACTCTCCGCCGGTCTTGGCACATTTGTTTTTACCGATGCCCTGTCCAAAATCCTGTACTCCTCGTCGACGAGCCCTGCCGCGATGTTCGTGCCGCCCAAATCCACACCTATTCTAAGCATATTTTCTCCTTCTCCAACACAAAATCATAAAAACTTTTTACCACCGGCGGCATGTAAAGCCTATCGTCGTTCACCATAAAGAAACTGCGCTCATATGATGGCGATGCAATCTTAATAATCTTCACATCGAGCTTTAAAAGCATGTCCATATATGGCACAACAGCTATTCCGAAGCCCGCCGCCACAAGCCCCGCAATCACCTCGTCCTCCTCCGTCTCACAGACAATCCTCGGCGTGATTTTTTCCCGTGCAAACATGTCGTCTATCACCTTTCTGATACCCGAATTGCTGTGAAAGTACACATAATTGAAATCTGCCGTCTCGCAAAGCCTCACCTCATCGCGCGATGCAAGCGTGTGTGCGCCCGGGACAATGAGCACCAGCTCCTGACGCTTTACCGCAACCGCGTGAAAGCCCAGCTCCTGCGGCGGCTCGGAACAGAAGAGAATGTCAAAGCGCTTGTCCTTCATACCCTCGAGCAGCTTACCCGTGACATCTGTGTTGAAGGTGAAGCTTATATTTTTTCCCTCATTCCTCCTAAGAAATTCTGCCGCAAGCTTGGGAATGAATTTTATTCCGAGCGGTCTTACAAAGCCAAGCCTTATCACACCATCACCCGCGGCACTTCTCTTGATTGTCTCAACCCCGTCATCGAGTGTTTCGAGGGTGTGCTCGGCGCATGCCAAAAATTCCTCGCCGAAGCGGGTAAGTGTCGTGCTTCTTCCCAATTTTTCAAAAAGCTGTACTCCAAGCTCCTTCTCAAGCTGGTCAATGGCATGGCTGAGGCTCGGCTGTGTGATGCACAACTGCTTTGCCGCCTTTGTGTAATGCTTCTCGTGAGCCAGCGTGACAAAATATCTCAGATAAAACAGGTTCATGCCTGTACCTCCCTTCCGCCCCGGCATATTTTAATAAATTTATAATGTTTCTTAACGCAGTGATATCAATGACATATACTTTCCTAATGTAATTATCCTGATGCTATTATAATATAATTTAATAGATAAAATCTATAGTTTCATGTATATAATTGATTTGTCATTATAAAATGCGGTGGTATACTGTATTCGATTAATTAAAGCAGTGCCACTATAATATTGAGTATAGTTCATTAATTATGTAAGCATATTAGCTCACTTGCACTTATTATATCTTATATTTATGCGGCTGCAAAGCAGTTTTGCAGTAAAACGGCACTGCGGAATGGAGACAAAATGGACAACAGTATAGCCGCAGCAGCTCCTGCGGAAACATTTAATGAAAAGAAAACCTTTCGCGGTGAGCTTGCGCTCGTCGTCGCAGTGTTAATCAATAGCTTCAGCGTTGTGCTGATGCTCTACTCGAATGCCGGAATATCGGCAATCTCGAGCGTGCCTTATGCATTCTCACTTGTATTTCCTAAGCTGACGCTCGGAACTTGGACCTATATTTTTCAGGCAACACTTATTCTGAGCCTTATGATTATGAGGAAAAAATTCGTGCCTACCTATCTTTTCAGCTTCGTCGTCGGCTTCGCCTTCAGCATGCTGCTCGACCTGAACAAGGCGTGGATCAACATACTTCCGACCGCACTCGGCTGGAGAATTGTGTATTTTATTGTAAGCTATCTTCTCCTGAGCGTCGGTATCGCATTTTCCAACCGCTGTAAGCTGCCTATTGTTCCGACAGACCTTTTCCCGAGAGAGCTCGCCGACATAACCAAGGTCGGATACCCTAAGATAAAGATAGCCTTCGACGTGATATGTCTTGCCGTGACAGCAGCCATGACTTTTTTCTTTCTCGGTCATCTCTACGGACTCGGAATAGGAACCGTGCTCGCTGCCTTCACCATGGGAAAGATGGTCGGAATTGTCGGAAACCTTATTGATAAAAAATATGTGTTCACTTCTTTCTTAAGTAAGTAAAAAGAGGCTCATTTAATTAATTATGTGGTTTTTGATTTCTGCCTGACAGGTATAGTTGTATAGCTGCATTGTTGTAATTTTTGCGAAAGCTTTCGTACTATTCAATCGTCTGCGTTTTGTGGCTTCTGCCCAGCAGGCATAGGTTTTGGCTTCTTAGGCAGAGAAATTTCATATATTTGGCGATAGTATCTGCCCTTAGATAATGAAAATATTACTATGGGCAGAGAAAAATGCTGATTTATCGATAAAATGGACTTTTTTCTCTGCCCATAAGCTATGAAATGGCATTCCATTGGCAGAACCAGCATATCGTTATCCTATTTACAATTACATGATAAATTATAAAAGCAGGACTTAAAGGGATAAATCCCCTTATAAGTCCTGCTTTTTTGCAGATGTCAGCCTATATTGGCTTTTGATTTTCTGCCCCAAATTCTGTGGAACAACACGAATGAAACCAAGGCTGCCGTACACTCCGTTATCACGAAAGCCCACCATACTCCGGTTGCGCCGATTGCCTTGCTGAGTATGAACGCCGCCGGAATTATCACAACAATGTATCGCAACAACGAGATGACAAGCGACGGAACGCCCTCGCCGAGCGCCTCAAGCGTGCCCGAATAAGTGACCGATAGCGACGACACGATAAAGCCAAGGCATATGATTCGAAGCGCCGTGCATCCCTTCGCTATCGTGTCCGTATTCTGAGTGAACAAGCCCATGAGCTGTGACGGAATTGACATGCACGCCGCCATTCCGAGCGCCATGAGAACCGCCGTCATTCCAAGCGACAGTCTGTATATTTTCTCAACTCTCTTATTCTCGCCGGCGCCGTAATTGTAGCCGACAAGCGGTCTTATTCCCTGAATAATTCCGTTTGCCGGAAGGTAGATAAATGTCTGTAATTTATAGTAGACACCCAGCACAAGCACATAGCTCTCGGAATAAACCGAGAGTATTCCGTTAAGTGCTGAAATGAGCACCGAAGGAAGCGCCATGTTCAGTGTAGCCGGAATTCCTATTCCATACATACGCCCGCATACCTCACCGTCAAGCTTTGCGCTCTCCCTGCTGACCTTTACCGGAAGCGGCTTAATTCTGTCAAAAATAATGTACGCAAGAAGCGTGAGCACCTGACCGATTCCTGTTGCGACCGCCGCCCCTCTTATTCCCATGCGGGGGAAAAATCCGACTCCGAATATGAGCATCGGGTCAAGGGCGATATTAGCCACAATGCCGATGACCATACAAACCATGGTCTCCTTCATTCTTCCCACCGACTGAAATATCTTCTCATAGGTTATCCCGACATTCACTATCACGGCAAAAAGAAATACTATGTTTGAATACTCGAGTCCTAAATCCACCACCGACTGCTTCGAGGTGAAGGCTCTTAGAAACGCCGGCATTCCAATAAGACAGAGCGCCATTATAAGAAGTCCGTGAAGTACGCTGAACATAAGCCCCTGCGTAGCCGCACTGTCCGCTTTTTTCTGCTGACCTGCCCCAAGAAAAAATGCTATCATCGCATTAATTCCCACTCCAAAACCGACCGCAACCGAGGTCATAAAATTTTGTGCCGGGAACACAAGCGAAAGAGCCGTCATAGCATCTTCCGACAGCTTTGCAACAAAATAACTGTCCACAATATTGTACAGTGAACTGAACGCCATCGACAGCATCATCGGAAGAGCCATCGACAACACAAGAGGAAATATCTTCTTCTCC
>CAMEEX010000077.1 GCA_945915235.1 uncultured Clostridia bacterium
TAACTCATTCGTATTCATAAGTCAATACTTTAATGTGGTAAAAAGTAAGTGTGTAAAACTAATTTACTATTTTTCTGCCCCAAAGCCTGAAACTGGTATGGTCAAAATATTCAAAACTGGCAGTTTTATATAACCACGTCCGATGCTATTGTATAATGAAGCGCTGAGGTATTACAACAATAAATTAAAACACAGGTAATTCATCATGGTGGACAATTTATCAGGTATGAACCGCGGCAGCCAGAAGAAGCTCGCGATGATAAACGATTTCTGCGGCTTCGGCAGATGCTCGCTCACGGTGTCAATACCAATCGTATCCGCAATGGGAGTTCAGGCATGCCCTGTACCCACTGCCATTTTTTCAAATCACACAGCCTATGAGAGCTTTTACAAGCATGACATGACGCCATCACTTGACAGCTATCTCTCGGAATGGAGAAAGCTTGATTTAAAATTCAATGCAATTTTGTCGGGTTATCTCGCCTCACCGGAGCAGATAGACATAACGTCGAGGTTTTCGCGTGACTTTCTGTCACCTGACGGCATTTTCATACTCGACCCGGTCATGGGCGACAACGGCAGGCTCTACTCCGCCTACAGCTCCGACATGCTGAGGCTTATGAAGGAGCTGTTAAAAAGCAGCGACGTTGCCACACCTAATCTCACGGAGAGCTGTTTTCTGACCGGCACTCCATACGACAAGGTCATCTCCTTAAGTGGAAAAGCCCTCAATGAATGTCTCGGCGGCATGGCTGAAACGCTCTCGCACGCAATGCGAAACGGTTGCGGGCGTGTCGTCATATCCGGCATAGAGTCCGGGTGCTACATAGGTAACTATATCTATGAAGCTGGCAGCCACAGGCTTATCCGAATGAAAAAAAGCGGTGTCTCCCGATGCGGAACGGGAGATATATTCTCAGCAGTCATCAGTGCCTCCCTTGTGCGCCGGAGCACTCTTGACGATGCGGTGGCACTTGCCGCACGTTTTATACGAAAATGCATAAGTGTGAGCGACGATTACAACATTCCGCTCACCGACGGGGTTGCATTTGAGGACGTGCTGTACATGCTCACTCCCCGTAGGCACACAAATAACCATTAGAAATGGAGCTTACATTATGAAAAAGAATATCAAATTAATAAGAATGATAATCGCCGCGGTAGTTTTTATCGCAGGTCTTGTTCTCGGCATCAACGGCTACTCTAAGAGAATGTCCGACAGCTACGCCGCACTCAAGGAAGCCGGAACTAACGGTTCAGTCGATATGCTCTACGCAATCGGTCTTGTGCTCGTCATAATCGGCATCGTCATCTTTATCGCAGCAGTCACGGCACCTAAGGAGCCAAAAAATGTTCCTATCATCGTTCTCGCCGAGGCTGCACTTCTCGCCGCACTCTGCTATGTAGGTGCCGGCTACTTAAAGATTGATATTCCTGTCGGAACCGAAAAGACCATGTTCCACCTCGGAAACGTGTTCTGCGTGCTCGCAGCACTCCTGCTTGGCGGTATGTGGGGCGGTCTTGCCGGAGCAGTCGGAATGACCCTCTCAGACCTTATGACAGGCTATGTCACAAGCGCACCTAAGACCTTTCTTCTCAAGCTCTGCATTGGTCTCATCGTAGGTCTTGTCGCACACAAGGTATTCAAGATTGCAAAGGAGGGTTTCCCGGCTAAGAGACTTCCTGTGGCAGTAGTTGTTTCATGCATCGCGGGAATGGCATTTAACGTGGTTGCAGACCCTATCGTGGGCTACTTCTACAAAATGTATCTTCTCGGAACACCTCAGGATCTTGCCAAAGCACTTGCCAAGATTAACTCGATAACAACGCTTGTAAACGCAATCATCGCTGTCATCGTAGCCTCTGTTGTGTACCTTGCACTCCGCCCGGCTCTCAAGAAGGCAGGACTTTTCCGCGAGATATAAGCAATATATAATTAAAAATACGGCTTTAAAATATAAAGATAATAAGATAAATGAAAAAAGCGGAAATACACTGGAAAATATTCCATGTATTTCCGCTTTTTATAACATTTCAGAATAACTGAAGCAATGCTCCGTTGAAACAATATTTATCTACTCCCAATTAATATCAGCCCACCAGCTTCATCGACTCAAGTATGTCTGCCATCTCCTCCGGAGTTTCCTTATATCCATTCAACGCCCAGCTTATATATAGGTTATACAATGCTCCTGCAAAAGCATGGAGACAGTATGCTTTCTGCTGACCATCTCCGCGTTTCCACCACGTTTTCATAATATACTTATCCACCATCGACAGGAAAATATAGTCGAATCCCCGCTTTATCACCGACTCAAGAAATTCTCTCTGCTCATAAAAATATTCAAAACAGTGAATTATATTCTTCTTATCATAGTAGTTTCCCTGACCGTGCTTTTCTCCCATATCCTTCTTGTATCGTGCGAGCACATCCCTAAAATGCTCCGAAAGGATATCCTCCTTACTGCTGTAGTTCCTGTAAAAGGTCATTCTTGAAATCCCGGCCTTCTGTGTCAGCTCCGATATAGTTATGTCATCCATCGATTTCTCATCTAAAAGGGTCAACAGTGAATTGACAACATTCTGTTTTGTTGAATCTAACATAAAATAAAGTCACCTTCCTACAGATAAATATCCCCGTCGAGCTCCTGAAGTCCGTAAAGTGTCTGTCTCTTGAACTCACTGTATCTGTGCTCCTCTATGGCAGTTCTGATTTCCTCCATGAGGTGATTATAAAAATACAGGTTGTGAAGAACGCACAGACGCATTCCAAGCATCTCCTTAGCCTTTAAAAGATGTCTTATATATGCCTTGCTGTAATTCCTGCATGCAGGACAGCCGCAGCCCTCCTCGATAGGCTCATTGTCAAGCTCATACTGGGCATTGAAAAGATTGATTTTTCCCCTATGCGTATAGACATGTCCATGTCTGCCGTTTCTTGACGGATAAACACAGTCGAAGAAGTCAACCCCCCTGTCAACCGACTCAAGAATGTTCGCAGGTGTTCCGACACCCATGAGATATGTCGGCTTATTCTTAGGTAAATACGGTGTTGTCTCCTCTATGATGCGGTACATCTCTGCGTGCGTCTCACCGACCGCAAGCCCTCCAAGAGCATATCCGTCGAGGTCAAGCTCCGAGATAACCTTGGCGTGCTCTATTCTGATATCGTCGAAAGTTCCACCCTGGTTGATGCCAAAGAGCATCTGCTGCTTATTTATCGTATCCTCAAGGCCGTTAATGCGCGTCATCTCTGCCTTACATCTTCTGAGCCATCTCGTCGTCCTGTCAACCGAATTCTGCATGTACTCCCTCGTAGCAGGGTGCGGAGGACACTCGTCAAACGCCATCGCGATAGTTGAAGCGAGGTTCGACTGTATCTGCATACTCTCCTCAGGTCCCATGAAAATCTTTCTTCCATCTATGTGGGAGTTAAAATACACTCCCTCCTCCTTGATTTTACGAAGGCTTGCGAGTGAAAATACCTGAAATCCGCCTGAATCCGTAAGTATCGGTCTGTCCCAGTTCATAAACTTGTGCAGACCGCCCATCTGCTTTACAACTTTGTCTCCCGGTCTCACATGAAGATGGTAGGTGTTAGATAGCTCAACCTGCGTTCCAATCTCCCGAAGGTCTGTCGTGGCAACAGCTCCCTTGATGGCAGCCGCCGTGCCCACATTCATAAAAAGTGGTGTCTGCACTGTCCCGTGAACGGTGTGAAAGGTGCCTCTCTTAGCCATTCCGTCCGTTGTCAATAATTCATACATATACTGTCTGTTTCCTCCAAAAATCATAACTATTTTATCTGTTTTTATAGAAATCCACAATCCTGTCAAGTCTCGATGTCATTCCCATAAAGAGCATATCCACAAGTGTGAGTGCCGTCATCGCCTCGACAACCACCACCGCCCTTGGAACAATCATAGGGTCATGTCTGCCGTGTATGGATATATCAATCTCCTCACCCTGCCTGTTTACCGTCTGCTGCACTGCCGCTATCGACGGTGTAGGCTTAACGGCAGCTCTCAAAATAATATCTGAGCCATCACTCATTCCGCCAAGAATACCGCCGGAGTGGTTGGTCGCCTTAACGACCCTGCCGTCCCGTATTCTGAACGCATCGTTGTTCTCAAGCCCCGTGCTCTGTGCTGCCTTAAAGCCGTCACCTATCTCAACACCCTTGATAGCACCGATTGACATTATGGCCTTGGCAAGATTGGCATCAAGCTTCTCAAACACAGGCTCGCCTATTCCCGCCGGCATATTTTTCACAACGCACTCGATAATTCCGCCCATAGAGTTACATTCCTCAAGCTTCTTATCGGCGTACTCCTTAATTCTCTCTGCCGCCGTGGCATCGGGCATGGCAAACGGATTATTGTCCCTCTCATCAGGCGAAAAGTTCTCCCTGTCAAGCTCAATGCCCCCTATGGCACTTGAATAGGCGAACACCTCAATACCCATCTGCCTGAGTATCTTCGCCGCCACCGCTCCCGCTGCCACTCTTCCGATGGTCTCACGCCCCGATGAACGTCCGCCTCCTCTGTAGTCCCTGAAGCCATACTTCTCATCGAAGGTGTAATCGGCATGTCCCGGTCTGTAATACCCGGCAATCTCCGAATAGTCAGACGAGCGCTGTGACTCGTTTCTCACGATAAGCGAAATCGGCGTTCCCGTCGTTCTTCCCTCAAAGACACCTGAGAGTATCTCTACGCTGTCGCTCTCCTTTCGCTGCGTGACATACTTAGACTGCCCCGGCTTCCTTCGGTCAAGAAATCTCTGTATATCGTCCTCACACAGCTCAAGCCCCGCCGGACAACCGTCGATAACAGCACCGAGAGCCTTACCATGTGACTCGCCCCAAGTACTTATCCTGAATATATTTCCAAATGTTGAACCTGACATATTGTCTCCAATCTGAATGATGCAATACATAATATAATATATATTAACATATCAGCCCGTTAAATCAAGAGAAAAATATATCAGCCTTTCCTTGTCCGCCATCAAATTCCCCCATTTTATTCGATTGTTATGATACCGCGCAGGATATATTTAAACGTCGGTGCCGAGCTGTTATAATTCTCCTGATAACCCACAGACAAATCGTACACATCATCCGGATCATCAACATTGACTCCTGTATAATCGCCCTTAAACACCTCTATCTTTCCCTTCCTGAAACCGTCGATGACCTCAGCTATTTTCTCATCCGTCCCCTCAGCAGCAATCACATCATTGAGCTTTAGCATCTCAACCCAGCCTTCATCAAAGCCGGCTCCCATATCGTTTCCGATAACCTTGCCCTTCACGGTCTTTTCTATGCTCTTTCCCTTCATAACTGCACCTACGGCGCCTATGACGTATGGCTTCCAGTTAATCTTGCAGCCTGTTATGTAAGTGGTAGGTGCAATGTCAGCCATGCTCTGATTATAGCTTACAAGATACACAGGTGTTGAAACGTCCGTCTCCTCGCAGGCGATGGCAGGGCCTACCGTATCAGAGTGCTGTGAGATTATCACGCATCCCTCATTTATAAGCTGCTTTGCATATTTTTTCTCAATTAGATAGTCGTTCCAGTTGTAGGTATACTTCACCGTCATAACCGCGTCAGGTACGATTGAACGGACACCTAACAGGAACGCCGTGTAGCCCGATATGACCTCCGCATACGGATATGCTCCCACATAACCTATTTTTGCCTGTTCCTTTGTTATCACACCCTTGTCGATGAGCTCTAAAAGCTTCATTCCAGCTGCAACCCCGGCAGTGTATCTTCCCTCATAAATCGCACCCATGAAGGTGTGGTAGTTTGCAAGATACGGCTCCTCATTGGCATTGTCACGGGTTGCCATGCAGAACTCAATATCCGGATATTTCATTGCAAACTCCTTTGTCGTGACACCGAAGTTGTAGCTTGTCGAAAAAATAATGTCACAGTCCGCGTCGACAAGTTGTTGCAGATACTCGCTCTCCGTGCCCTCAGCTACATTGTACATTGCCATTATCTGCACCTTGTTCCCATATACCTTCTCAAGCTCAAGCTGTGCATCTATGAAATTTCCCGTATAGCCCGTGCTCGCATCACCGACATAGATAAAACCGACCTTTACAACCTTGTCCCCATCAGCCTTGAAAAGCCGCGTAAACAAAAATGTGCCCGCAACTGCAATGATGCAGGTTATAAAGGTTATGAAATACGCTCTTTTCATGCTCTCCCCTCCTCGTCCGATGATTTTTTCCCATACAGGCTCTTTATGTCAATCTTTCCCTCATCTATAAGTCGCAGCATTATATCAACAAGCTTAGGGTCAAACTGCGTTCCCCTTCCCCTTTTAAGTTCTCCGATTACATAATCCATATCAAGCTGCTTTCTGTAGACTCTGTTCGCCGTCATCGCATCAAATGTATCCGCAATTCCGATTATTCGCGCGTTGAGCGGGATTTCCTCGCCTTTAAGTCCGTGGACATAGCCTTTTCCGTCATATCTTTCATGGTGATACAGTGCCCCCTCCTCCACATGCTCTATTAGCGTGAAGCTCTTTAATATCTCTCCGCCCTTGACCACATGGGATTTCATTATATCGTATTCCTCGTCCGTGAGTCTGCCCGGCTTGTTTAATATGCTGTCGGGGATTCCGATTTTTCCGATATCATGTAACAGCGCTGCCCTCTTTAACTGCTCCCGGCTCTTTTCGTCAAAGCCAAGCTCCTCGGCTATGAGCACCGAATACTCGGCAACCCTCGCGGAATGTTGGCTTGTATTCACATCCTTGGCATCTACAGTCCTCGCTATCGTGAGAACCGTCTCATTTCCCATCTCAAGCTGTGTCCTTGCCAGCTCAAGTTCCTTCTTCTGAAGGTTCATCGCCTTCTGTACCTGTGTCCTGAACACAAGCCATGTAAGATATGCAACGGCGATTGCGAATACCACCACCATGTAGAAAACGAACCACCAGTGGTCATAAATCTCTGCATCCTTTATCATTGTGTATGTATTCTCAACTATCACATTCTGTCCCTTACTGTCTAACACAGACAAATGGAAAGTGTATGTTCCAATCGGAAGTCCCGTATATATAACACCCGAGAGCTCACTCTGAAGCATAACCCTCGGTTTCTCGTCAAAGCCTTCGAGATACACACTGACATACGGAACATTTATCGAATAATTGATTATCTCGGGAAAAATCTCAATCTTCTGCACGCCGCTTCCTATGTGGATATCCTCCCCGCTCTCAACAATATATCTGACATCGTCGAGTTCTATCGACTTCATCTGCATTCTGTATGAGCGGACAGACACTTCATAGTTATTAAGATTCATACATACCACACCTGTATCCGTCGACAAATAAAGATTTCCTTCATCATCCATATCATTCCATGCATTAGGCGTCAGCGCCGCATCAAGTCCTGCTCCGCTGTTTAACAGCTTGTACTCTAATTCTCCGCCGTCAAGAAGCTCATTCTTTCCCACAACATATATGCCCGCCGAACCAAGCACAAAAAGTGTGTTGTCACTATCCTGCACAATGTCATAATCATTATAATACGGAAAATTATCAAGAATTCTGATGCCTTCACCACTCATGTAGCAAAGATTGTTGCTGGTCACAACAAATATTCCGTCGCCTGACTTATCTGCAACCATTCTCAGCACTACGCCTGAGCTCAGCCCCTCATCCGTTCCATAGTTGCCGACAACCTGACCATCCTTTATGACATCTATTCCGTTTCCGTCCGTTCCCGCGAGCAAAAACTCTCCCTGCTCGAGCACGCACAGCACCTTGGTATTTGCCATTCCCTCTTCATAACCGACCGTGCCCGACACAGCGCCGTCCCTTATGAATGTAAGTCCCGAATCTCCTGCCGCCAGCATTGTGCCGTCTTTAAGCTGCGTTATAGTCCTGAACTTGTTTCCACCGGTGCCGTTATTGGTATCATATATATTTATCTGATTATCCGCCGAAAACATGTATATGCCCTTTCCCGAAGTGCATATCCACAAACAGTCCGCATCATCCTTGTACACACATCTTATTCTCACCCCGTCAAGCTCATCCGTTAGCTCATTGTAAACGCACTCCTCCTGATTTTCATTGTATACAATAAGCCCGTTGTCAGTGCCTATATAAAATAACTCTCCCCTTAATGCCGTTGAGTTTACAACCTGTTCCTCCGCTTCACTATCATAGCCTAACTTCTTAAACACCGATTTGCACATTCTCATCACGCCAAGCCGTGACGAAGTAAACCAGAGATTTCCCTGATAGTCAAAGAGCATATGATCTATTGAGCTGTTGAAGGCTCCCGTATTTATGAGCTCGTATCTGCCATTCACGTCAAAATAAGCCACCCCGTTATCGGCACACACAAACAGTGTATTGTCATCGCTAAAATACAGAGACTTGATATTTTTTATACCATCACAGTACAGCTTATCGACACATTCAAGCTTCCCATCCTGCGTCGAATATACATGTATTTCATCGTCGGCTGTAGACACATACAGCATCCCCTCAATGTAAAGGCAACTTGTATACTCATCTCCCACATTCGGAAGCTTCATACTTACAATTCTTCCGCTGTTAAGCAGATATAATGAACCGTCATCCGTAACCACGGCAACATCACCGTTCTTGTCAGCGTCCATGCACTTCGCATATGTAATATCGTGTACCGTGCTCTTTACGGACATACCGCCCGCCAATGTCACTATAGACAGCTCGCCCGTGGTTCCAACGTAGTAGTCACCGTCCGTACTCTGTGTGATGCATCGCACCGCGTCAGCCGCAAGACCGTCCTTATGCGAGATGACATTCGCGAGGGTATCATTGATGAGAATTGATACCCCGTTATCGTTAGTTCCAATCCATAATCTGCCCTCCTCATCCTTGTAAAGGCAGTTTACGGTCTTTACAGACTCATACTCGTCCATCCACTCAAATTCACTTCCGTTATATCTGTACAGACCGCCGTAGGTTCCAAACCACAGCACACCGTCGTTCGTCTGCGCGATATCATTCGCCGAGCCGCCCGGAATACCGTTCTTCCTGCCGTACACGGTCTGTAGATACTCGCTGTAGTCCGTCGTCTGTGCGCCACCGTCCTGATTACCCTTAACCGAGCCATATTCAGCTGCCTTAACCTCCTGCACGGCAAGACAGCTTACAAACACGACGAGCACTATCTGTGCCACATGGCGGAGGCTGTTCTTCTTAGAGCCGGCAAGCCTCTTTTTTGTAATAAATTTTATTGTGGCATAAAGTGACAGCACAGTTATAACCTTGTCCAGAAAATCAAGGTAAAACTGCCCGATACAGCAGCTAAAGAAATTGTTAAACCCAATTTTCCTCATCGCCTCAATAATGCCGTCACCCCATATATTCTGAGTATATCCATCTGAAAACCTGAAATTTAGCGGAACTGAAAGAAGGACTGAGAGAACAGTCACCAGAAAACTTACTGAAAGTGCCCCAAAGAGGCTTTTAAGATACCCCTTTTTTGCACAAAGACCTACCGATATTCCGACCATCGCACTAACAAGGGCATATATCATGCTGTCCCATGAGTTGACCATCGAATATATTATATTTCCAGTCATTCCAACCATAGCGCCGCAGACCGGTCCTAAAACATACGCCGCCAGCACCGTCCCAAACGAGTCAAGCCACAGTGGGAGCTGCAGCCCCAGCGCCAGAAATTTCCCCGCACAATTTACCGCAATGCAGCCCGCCACAAACAGCGCGATTGTATACCACCTTTTATCCTTCATCCTCTGTTCCTCCACTCATGTAATCTTTTTTGCAACTTACCAAGCCCACAGGTTGTCAAAACATGTTTTGACAACCTGTTCCATGCTAACACATTATACATTTTACTCCTCAAACTTCTTTTTGTAAACTACCCCAATGGTTAGGTTTGAACTATTAAAAATTTTTTTACAAGGTTTCATTCTTATCGTAACAAATCCAGCAAGGTATATTCACCTTTTTGAACCTTCGATATTTCATGATATTTCTTTATTGCAACCACAAGAACCATCGGATCACTAAAGTAGCTTTTCACAAAGTCATAGGACTTTATCTCCGCCATCTTCAAATCTTCTTTACAGAAACTGCTGGGTTTCTTCCCGGATTTCTTGAATTCTTTATACTTATCCTCATTAAAGATGATTAGCATCTCTATTTCCGGTGCGGTAATGACATTAATTACATCCACCTTTCCCGCATACGCCTTACTGAGCTTAAAATTCTCGCGTCTGGAATCAAGTATTCTGACAACGGAAATCTTATCCTTGAATCCTTTTCTCAAATATTTTTCTTCAAACTTCTTGCCTTCCCGACAGCGGATCACTTCTTCCTCAAGCATCTCTTCTCTGGAAAATATCAGAAGCCCATAATCCAAAAGGATATCTATAATAGCGCTTTCAGCCGCTCCCTCACAGATACACGCCTTATATTTCGCCAATTCCATAGGCACCTCCTATGCAAGGGAGGCAGCTATACTCTTCTTTAGTTGCATATATGCCTCGTATGTCGGAGTTGTGCCTTCAAGAAAGCCGCTCTGGTATGCATCACTCTTTTTGATGTCATTCCTTTTGAGTATATTGGTTAAATTCTCTACTATGATACCATTACGATTTTTGGTGATGAATATGCTGTCGTTGCGATCATATTCATCAAGCAATTCAGGATAATGTGTAGAGAAGATAAGTGTTCCACCATTTTTATTCAGCTTGCTGTCCATGAAAAATCGCATCAACGTCGTAACAATTTCTTTATTGAAATGGTTCTCTACTTCATCCACAACAATATACCCGCCTTTTTTCAACACTTCCTGCGCAAGGGTAAAAATAATCATTCCCTTTACCGTACCTGATGAAAGATAGTTATTCAGTTCCACCGGATTATTAAGAAGAATCTCCTCTTTTCCCTTGAATTTCAGATGGATCAGTGTCTTATTGTCATTTTCATCAAAATGTAACCTCTCAATTGTCGGATCCAGGAATGTAATGACCTCAGTAGGAATATCTTCTGAGAATGTAAGAATGTTTTCATTCGTGTATTTCAAAAGATTTACTATGCGGATATGTTCCTTCGTCTTTTTATTCCTGGCGATCATGATGCTTACATCATCAGGCAAAAAGTCCTCTTGGCTACTTCTGACCATTATCGGCTCTCTTCTCTCAAAATCAAGCATTGCTTTACGGGTAGTCACCTCATCTACACCTTTTGTCCACAAAGACTCTGAGACGATGCTGTAACTTATTCCTTCTGACTTACTCTTCCGGGAAGTAATAATCATTTCTAATCGACAAATTTCATTCGTCTTTTCGGAAAAGAAATACATATTCAATTTAACTTCTTTTGCATCTCCCAATATATCTCTGGTCTCAATGTGGTTAATTGGCTCATTATTGATTATTTCTAAAGCAAGCAGAATAACCCTTAAAACTGAGGTTTTACCTGATGCATTAATACCTATAAATCCAGTTGCAGAATTTAAATAAATATTGGAAAATAATGGATACAAAATACTCTTCTGTTCTTCTGCGATTCTCTGCTGTGCATAAAAAGTCAAATCCAATTTTTCCTTGAATAACGGTAATCCTTCCGCTGTAATACGAAGAAGTTTCATGACTGCCTCCAATTTTATTAACGCGTTTTATGTTTTTATTTTTTATATAAGAGTAGTATATTACATTTTGTCTGATTTATCAACGAAATTTGTGTTTTTATTCTGAAAATCAATCTGTCCGGCAATGATGGGAATGTTCCATCTAAGCAATGCGACATTTAACCGACAGTCAAACCGACATTTTTGTAAATGAATTAACAGTGTTCGGAGAAGAAGTGTATAGAAAGGCGGAAAAGAACATCAAGACAGCTCCTTCTATATCGCTTACGTCATGCCCGCCTTTGTGCGCGCTATTTTCAATTCAACAGAACGCCAACAACGGTCTTTCCTATAAAGCAAAAAGCCGCATCGGTTTAATCCAATGCAGCTTCTTAATATCTATCTATATTATATCTGAAATGTGTCAAAACATGCCTCACACACTTGCCGTATAATGTGACTAATATATGCATAGCAGCGGCTTATGGGAGATGCTTAGATGTTCTTAGAACATCTTAACATCGTACATTCTAAGCTGCCGTGCATATATTTGTCACATTATACTCGTCAATATGTATGCAGGTTTTGACACCTCTAACCTCTATATTCACACGGCTTTTACATTCCAACTCTGCCCGTTATCTTGCCATTTATGACATAGTATGCTGTATAATCCTCAGGCTTAACATAAACGTCAAGTGACTTGATGCTTGAAAGCCTGTGTCCTGCTGCAACCCACTCGTCCCTAATTCTGTTGACAATCTCGTCAACCTTGCGCTGTGTGCCGTTGAACTCAACGATGACGTTAACGCCTGTTGCCTGCTCTGTCTTGGCTGCCTTGGTCTCCTTAGCTGCTGCCTTGACTGTTCTTGGCTTCTTCTCTGCCTTAACTGTCTTTGCCGCATCTTCCGGATTCTTGCGTGGTCTGCCGACTCTCTTTACAGGCTTGGTCTCCTCAGGCTTAGCTTCCTCTGCCTTTGGCTCCTCCTTAACTTCTACAGGCTCTGCCTTCACTTCGGCTGCCTCAGCCTTTACCTCTTCCTTAACCTCTGCTTCCTTTGTCTCAACGGTCTGTGGCTCTTCTGCCTTAACCTCAACTGCCTCTGCTGTCTTAACCTCTACTGCTTTTGTCTGGGCTTCCTTTGCCTTTGCTGCCTTCTTGGCTGCTCTTGCATTTGCCATTGTCGATTCCTCCTTCTCTTTTTTATCCTCTCTTTTTCCTTTTCCGGCGCTGGCGGATAATAACAATCCGCTCCCACCCCTGCTTATAAGCAAAACAGTTAAACATCTTTGATTAAATTATCACACCTACGGATGTTTTGCAAGCAGATATCTGACCTTTTTATTTTCCACACGGATATTAACGTCCGTCTGGTCCCCACCAAACTCACCGTCTAACACCCATGGTATCGGTTCATCACTTGAAAATGAAATCTCACTGCATTTAAAATGCATTACCATACTGTTGTCATTCTGAAAAATAAAGCCGTTAAACATGGTCTGGAATTCAACGGGATTTTTCGGTCCCTTTATTAGTATAACCTCAAATAAGCCGTCGTCAAGCTTAATTTCTTTTCCCGTTATTCCCTTCATGCCACCTACTGACTTGGAGTTAGCTGCCATACCATAGATGAACCTGTCCTCGATAACCTTATCGTCAATTTTTACCTTTAGCTGATATGCCTTGAGGCTCGCAAAGCTCTTCACGCTCTCGATTATGTACGCCTGATGTCCAAAAGTATTTTTAAGTTGCTGCGGTGTGGCGTAGGATACCTCAGTAAATAACCCGAAGGCTGCCACATAGTTAAACCAGCGGCCGTTAAACGAGCCGACATCGCACAAATATTCCGTGCCGTCCACAATATTCTTCACCGCATGGGTTACTGTCTTAGGTATAAGCAGACTCGAAGCAAAATCGTTCGTGCTCCCGCTCGGGATATAGCCCATCGGTCTGTCCGTGCCGCTATCTAACATGCCCGCGACCGCCTCATTTAACGTGCCATCTCCGCCGCTGCACACAATCACGTCATAGTCCTTGGTATGCTTTTTCAGATAGTCATAGCAGTCCTTTGATTTCTGTGTCGGATAGACCGTCACCAGATAGCCCGCCTTTGAGAACTCATCCGTTATATCAAAAAGATGGTCCTTGACATGTGCTTTACCCGACCATGGATTAAATATAAATAACAGCCGTTTTTTCATAGGAAAGACCTCCTTTTTTATTAATTAGATAATCGCGAAATACATTACATAATTAATAACGTACCT
>CAMEEX010000078.1 GCA_945915235.1 uncultured Clostridia bacterium
CTACACAGTGCTATTCCATCTGCGACACTCTTTGCCGCGAACATGCTTCCGTCATCGGCAGCATATATTCTCTGATACAGTCCATCTGCTACGCCCGCAGCATTCCAGTCCATTCTGTGTTCAAGTGTTTCCCCTGCTCCATCAACATTGTAGACCGAGCTCTGCGTCCACAGGATATTCCTGCCATTGCAGCCATAGATTTTTGATGTTCCCACTTCGCTTCCAAGCGCCAGCTCAGTGAGCGAGCTGCTTCCCTCGTTCACATCGCATCTGACAAGGCTCTGTCCCGCAGTTGTTTTGTGAAGCCATGCCACATGTCCATCGCCTTCATCAATAATAGTTCCGACGGAATAGTCGAGCACAACCTTGCTCAGCTTATTGCAGGCATTGTCATAAAAACACAGCACCGTATTCCTGCTCCCGTCATCATAGCCCATACAGTAAATTGCGCCTGAATCCGACTCAAAGACTTCCATCACATTCAGCCAGCCGTTTGATACCTTTCCGGCTATCACCTCGTCGGTCTGTATCATAGCCTCCGTCACATCGTCGTGCAGCTCCTGATGCATATTTTCATCTATGTAAATCGTTTTATAGGAGTAGCCTCCGTCCTCCTGCCTTGTATATGCAAACACCATGGCTCCATCGCCATAGGCACGCGGATATCTGAGGGTCGCACCCTCAACAGCCTCAGATGTTATAACCTGCCATTCTCCGCCTATATCATCTTCTCTTTCCTCCACGCTGCCAAGAAACAAGTCATTCACATTATCAACTGACCTGATATCGTCATAGCTGATGAATTTAAGCGTATCACCATAAGTGCCGTCCTCAAAACTCACACTCATGTCACAATATATACCATTGGCGGCAAGGCACCAGTCAGTGTCAAAAATTGACTCATTCTCTTCCATCCCCAGCTTACGCCAAGTCGAGTAATAGTAATGCATTGTCTCAGGCTTGGACACCTTCATATTGGCAATTTCAATATTCTCTGAACTTCCATCTACCGCTGTCTGTACTGTTGTACTTGTGGTGCTGTCCCCCGTCGTCCCCTCATTCTTCGTCTCGTCGTTCTTCGCTGAACATGCTGTGCACTGCAGCAGCATCATTGCTGCCATGCTGATAAAAATACCCCTGTTAATTTTCATGTAGTATACCTCCATCATCTTCTCTGTTGCCGTTAGTTTCTTTTATTTTGTTATCAATTCACATGAATACCTTAATTCATGGAAATAGTAACCTGTTTTCGCCTGCAAACAGTCCCCTTTTCCAATAGGCTTTCCCTTCCGAAAAGGGAACTGTTTGATACTTGATACTTTTGCTATACTCAGTGCATACAAGTCAATGTATCATCTTGTATACATAATAGTCATCAGAAGAAAGGATTTTATATTATGAAAAAACATGTAGCCACCAAATCAACAATCATCTTTTGTATCTATTGCATATTTTTTATACTGTTTACAGACATTATCCCTCATAACGATTATCACGATAATTGTATTGAAGTTTATCACGATGGCAATACAACACCTGACTTTGATGCACCATGTACTAAATAATTTTAAAGTACCTCATTTAATTTTTCTTTAAAAAACTTTTTCATCGACATGCTATTATATATCTCACATAGAGAAATACATTCTCTCAAAACAGAATTGTATTTCTCTATATTTTTCTCCTTCAGATTATCATTCCATATATTATTGTACTTGTCGAGCCACAGTTTCTCAGGTCTGTACTGTCTCAGCTTTATTTCAGACATTCTATCAGCTATCCTGTTTGACTTTTCAAGTTTACCCATATCTCCAAGCACACTTGAATAAATTACTATAATCTGTACAAGTAAATCTACTCTGCCATTTAGCTCACTCTCCTCATCGTCAGGAATGAAATACTCATATAGAAGTTCCAAATACCGCTCTGCTTTTTCATACTCCTTCATTAAATCCCAGTTACTGCATGCATAAATAAAACACTCCACCTCCTTCTCAGTCAAATACAGCCTTTTACCTATAGGCTCATTTTTTCTCAATCCGCGTCCCTTATTTTCAATAAAATTATCAATATATCTAATAGGAAGCGTCATTTCCAGCAAGCCCATTATATTATCCAAGGCTTCCTCTGTGCTCAGTTGTCCAAGCCATTTCTTGACAATGTTTTCATTGTATCCAAAATGCTGTATATTATAATCGGATTTTGCAACCTTTTCCTTGAGTTCCTCTATCATAGCAAGAGCATCAGCAAGCCTGTTATTTTTCATATAATTACTTATCTGCTCATTCTTCTCCAAATCCGTGATATCCCCCGAAATCGGGAACATTGTCTGGTATGTGCATGGAAGTCCGAGTCTCTCGAAAATCAGCCTCATATTGCGATATTGAAGATTTGTCCTGTGCTGTTCCGTTTTCTCAATGGTTTTCTCCGCACATATGCCATCACTGAGCTGTTTTCTGCTATATCCATAGAGCGTTCTCCTCGCTTTTATCACATCATTGATGCAATGCGCCGTACTCTCATGGTAGAAATAACAGTCATTTTTCATCGTGTCAGACAAACCGTATCTTCTATATTCACCTGAAAGAACCTCTCTCCAAATGCGTCTCTCATGTTTCAGGCTCTGCATCTGTTCCCTGCAATCCTCCTGCAGCTTTCCTTCCATATGTATGCAAAGCTTGTCCGCAACTGCCTGCTGTATGTCAAAAAGCTCGACCATATAGTAAGCTCTTTTCTCCTCCCTCAGAAGCTCAACTGCCTCCTCACACAACTTCCACATCTTTCTCAATGTGGCAATATCCTCTGCATTTTCGTTAATTCTACAGTAGTATACCGCAAGCTTCGGAATTATCTTTACCTTCGATTTTCTGTCATAATAATTGGCATCAATATAGTCCTTTATAGTACATATTACATTCTCAGCGTCCGCACAGCCCCGCGAGCCTTCGACATATGTATTGAGTTCATTTATTGACAATTTATAAAGCTTCAACCTATCCCCACTGAAATTTCCCGCCTTATCCTATGCCATTGATGTCATCTGAACTGCAATTCTGTATTTCTCAATTTTGTTGTCGGTGTCGGCAAGCATACAGCTCATTCTCATGTAATACTGTATTCTCAGTCTTTCACACGCTGTGCTTTCGTCCCTTTCCCTATCCGCATCCCATACATCGTCATAAGATAATTCTATCTTTGACAAATCTTCTTTTATATATTTATCCTTGTATTCGGAAAGAAGCTCCCACGCATACTCATAATTTTCTCTTTCAATGGCATTGACAATCCTGCCCCTCAACTTCCACTCGTCGTACTCCTCCATTGTCAGCATACACTCAAACCACTCCGGTGCAAGACCAAGCCTCTGAATAAGCACATTTCTGAGAAGATATCCGGGTAAAACTTTTCCGCCCTCAATATTGTACAGCACACCAACGGAGCATAGACCGTTCACCAGCGTCTCCGCATTAATCTTCTTATTTTTCCTTACACTATATATAAGCATTCCAAATTCGTTACCAACATTATTCATATTCAGCACACATCTCTCTTCTGCTTTTTAGTTTTTGCTTTTAGGGGTTCAATAATTGTACGCAGCGCGCCGGCACAGCCTTGATGCACCTGTTCTACTATATCCGCAACGCCATATTCCGCAGTGCTCATCTCGAAAATCACAGATTTTCTCGATGTCCGTGCTTCGCACTATCATACAATGCAAATACTGCAGGCTTTGTGCAAGCACAGGCTGCTGTATTTGCATTGTATGGCACTGCTCTGCTTACGCTCATTGTACCACATTGTTAACTATAATAATAGCATAAATTGCACAAAAAAAACGGAATGAACACTTTTAGTCCACTCCGCTGTTGTCATTTGAAATTATTTACATCACCAATCCGACTTATGAATAATGAGAAAATCAGCCAAAATCCGCTCCCAGTTTGTCTGCTTTTTCTGCCACACAAGATGCGAGCGCGCCACCGTGTCGGCAGTCGTTGCATATTCATGGGAATAGTAGGTTCCGGTGGGAACGTCCTCGCCTATCACGATATAACCGCTGCACGACTGCACCGCGCCAACTCTGTATACGACATTGTCGTTCTCGTCAAGCAGGTCAAAAATCACTCCGCCGTTGTCAATCTCAAATTCGTAATAAATCCTCTGGTTGGCTCTGTATGTAAGCTTTCCTCTGCCGCCGTCAAGATACGTCTGTGCGCTGTAGTCCCCGTTGGAACTGCGCTTATCGTACCACTCACTGTGCGTCAGATAGATGGTAAGCATGATGCTGACTGCCAATATCAGCGCCGCCTTACATATCAGACCTGTATGGTCTTTTGCTTCATTTTTCATTCTAATCCCCAATGCCTGCGTTTTCACGCTATATGCCGCTCTCAAGCACCTGCCTGCGTATTGTCTCCATCACATCGTCTGTGACATAGCCTGCTGCCGCCTTCACCGTCTCCGGAGCATAGTCCATGGCGTAGCCGTAGGCTACCGTTCCGAGCAGTTTAATGTCATTTCCACCGTCGCCAAACGCCATCACCTCGTCCATGCTGATGCCATATCTGGTACACAGCTCCCTGACACCTGACACCTTGCAGATGCCGTCAGCGACAAACTCCATCCAGTTGTTGGCATTGTACACAAGCTCGAAGGTGTCCGACCATCTTTTCTCAAAATGTCCGGCGCACAGCTCTACACCATTCTTTGCATAGACAGAAAGCTTCAGGAAATCATCATCTATGCCATCTATATTGTCAACGCGCACCACACTGTCACCATACCTGTCAACGATAAAGTTCTCATAGCCGCGCGTCTTTGGGCGCACATAGAGCTTCTCGCGTCCATAGAGAAGAAACTCACACCCTTCCGTATATGTAATGTCATTGACAAGAGCCATCACCCTGTCACGCTCCATGGAGTTTATCCCGATAACCTCACCATTGCTTATAGTCATGGCACCGTCACTGCACACAAAGGACATCTTATCCTTGACAGGTGCGAACAGTCTCACGAGGTCTCCATAGCCTCTCCCGCTCGCCGCCGCAAAGTGTATTCCACGCTCATAAAGTGCATCAACAACTTCAAACACACTCTTGTCAAACGCACCCTCGCCTTTTGCAAGAAGGGTTCCGTCGACATCACTCAATATAAGCTTAATCATAATCTGTACACCGATACCTTTTCTTAGAGCATAGCCTCAAGTGTAGCGCGGATTGCCTTTATGAAATCTGTGCTGTTTAAGGTCTTAGCATCCTTGATTGATGTGATAAGTGCAAGGTCTCCCGTCATCTGTCCACCCTCAACTGTTGCGATGGTAGCCTTCTCAAGCTTATCTGCAAACTCCATGAGCTCATTTATTCCGTCAAGCTCACCTCTCTTTTTCAGCGCTCCCGTCCATGCAAATATGGTAGCTATAGGGTTGGTTGAGGTCTGCTCTCCCTTGAGATAGCGGTAGTAATGGCGCTGTACCGTACCATGTGCGGCCTCGTACTCATAATAGCCCTGCGGCGATACCAGAACAGATGTCATCATGGAAAGTGAACCGAATGCCGTCGCAACCATATCACTCATAACATCGCCGTCGTAATTCTTGCATGCCCAGATGTAACCGCCCTCTGAACGTATAACTCTTGCAACCGCGTCATCGATAAGTGTATAAAAATACTCTATCCCGGCTGCCTTGAATTTTTCCTCGTACTCGTTCTTAAAAATCTCGGCAAAAATATCCTTAAATGTGTGGTCGTACTTCTTGGAAATAGTGTCCTTCGTGGCAAACCATACGTCCTGCTTCGTGTCAAGCGCATAGTTAAAGCAGCTTCTCGCAAAGCTCTCGATGGAAGCCTCCACATTATGCATGCCCTGAATAATTCCGGCACCCTTAAACTCATGTATGAGCTCTCTCTTCTCATTTCCCTCTGTATCAGTGTATACAAGCTCTGCCTTTCCGGCACCCGGAATCTTCATCTCGACTGCCTTGTACACATCGCCATACGCATGTCTTGCGATGGTAATAGGCTTCTTCCAGTTCTTTACAAGCGGCTCGACACCCTTAACTATAATAGGAGCACGAAATACCGTTCCGTCAAGTATTGAACGTATCGTTCCGTTAGGACTCTTCCACATCTCCTTTAAATTGTACTCGGTCATTCTGGCTGCATTCGGCGTGATAGTAGCGCACTTTACAGCCACACCATATTTCTTCGTAGCCATGGCAGCATCAACAGTGACCTGGTCATCAGTCGCATTTCTGTACTCAAGCCCCAAATCATAGTACTCGGTGTTAAGGTCAATGAAAGGGAGTAAAAGCTCATCCTTAATCTCCTTCCAGAGTACTCTTGTCATCTCGTCTCCGTCCATCTCGACAAGAGGTGTAGTCATCTTAATCTTATCCATAAAGTCCTCCATCTGCACATGCTAACCACGGCGCTATATTTTACGATTAACCACAAATGCATATTTTATCCGCATTTTGCTTCTTGTATCATACAATATGATAGCCGAAAAAACAAGGTATGATTTATTGAAAAAAAATGTAACACATTTCATCCTCAATCATATTATGAAGTGTATAAAGATTTTGGAGGAAACTATAGTGAGTGATTTAGCAGCAACAAACTGCGGATGCAACGGTGGATGCGGATGTGGAGGTTCTAACAACGGAGGATGCAACAGCTGCAACATTATCATCTGGATAATTCTTCTCTCCTGTCTCTGCGGCAACGGAAACGGCACCGGACTTTCCAATGTCTTCTGCTGTGGAAACGGTGACGACTGTGGCTGCGGCGGTGGCTGCGGCAACAACAGCTGCGTATGGTTAATTCTTATCCTCTTATTCTGCGGAGGCGGCTGCGGCTTCTAAATATGAAGCGCATGCTAAGAGGCAGGGGCATGTTATGTCCCTGCCTTTTTCGCGTGAAATAGATAAATCAACTTGTGCAAAATCTGCACAAGTTGGCAAGCATATTTTCCGTTCCCAATCATATAATTTAATGATAACAAGCCCACATACATAAAAAGGACACTCCCATGCCTCCAAAACCACCGCACCAAACCATTATCCAAACTGAATTTGACGAGCGCACCATCGACAGGAGCACGCAGCTTCTCAAGGCTCTCATTCCGTTTCTGGAGCCGTCGCAGCAGAAGATGTTCGGGCTGATGGTGCGTATAATAGAATTTAACATGACAGTCGATTTCTTTAACCACAATCGAATCCCGGCATGCGCTTTCAAGCCGCCCTGCGGCGGTGATATGCTGTCCGAGTTAAAGTGCTACTGCTCCCCCGAGGAACAGAAGCAGCTCGATATGATGATAGGCATGATAAAGGCGCAGAAAATTCAGGCGGCACTCGCAGCAAATCCATGCGCCCCGCCGCCCGGCAAACCGCCGGCTGATAAACCTTCCGGTCCACCACCTCACGGCAAGCCCCCATGCGATTGCAAGCCGGGTTCACCACCTCCCGGCAAACCTCCGTGTGACTGTAAGCCCGGCTCACCACCTCCCGGTAAGCCTCCGTGTGACTGCAAGCCCGGCTCACCACCTCCCGGCAAACCTCCGTGTGACTGCAAGCCCGGCTCACCACCTCCCGGCAAACCGCCCGGCGACGGAAAGCCTGACAAAAATCCGGATAGATGTCTGCCACCCAGACCGCCCTACCAGCCGTCGCCCGTTGACATGCTCTCAGGATTTTTATCACCCGAACAGCTTGCAATGTGCCGCAAATTCGAGGATTTACTATGATATACCACAGGTTCGAAAATTTTACTATGATGCATCACACGACAAGGACTGCTTTCCGTCTGAAACACATATAGAAAAAGGCTTGGCATTGTAAAATGCCCGGCTACCACGTTGAACCTGAGCGTTTACCGCTTGAAAGCTTAACATCTTAATTAAGCGGTAATAAATACAGTAAATAAAAGAAAAAATCTCTACATCTACCGCTTACAGTTAAGCAATTTTAATTTAGGCGGTAAAATTTGAAATTTATGACGCAAAAAGAACCGATTATGACAAAAATATACCGCCTGCAAGCATAATAAAGCAAACTAAGCGGTAATGTACGGCCAGAACATAGAGAAATAGGAGATTTTTTACCGCCGCCACATAAAAATATGACAGTCAGGCGGTAAATCAAGATTAAGTTCACAGCTTCCGTGGCGTTGACGTCTAATCTTCTCCAAAAATAAAAATGTATCATGAAAGGGGTTCACACACATGGACACAGCACATATCACCGAAGGACTTGACCCAAGAAAGGCAGCACTCATCAACAACTTTGCGAGCATAGCCAAGGGAAGAGGGACGGACGAGATGCTCCCTCTTCTGCTTGCGGTATCTAATAAGGCAAAAAAAGAAGGCATCAGCTTCACACAGGATGAAACCAATGCCATCATAAACATATTAAGAAACGATATGAGCCCTGAACAGCAGGGAAAATTAGACCTCTTTATGCAGATGCTTAAAAATGCATAGTTATACGATTATTAAATATTCAGAGCCTCACCACAGGTGCCGGCTCTGAACATTTACAAAACATATAGAGTTCCTATTACTCTTTATCCACACTCTCATTCTTTCCCGGGCGCTTGAGTTCCTTGATCGTAGTCTTAAAGCTGTCAAAAAGCTCTGAGTATCTTGTCGACATAGCCGAAGGATTACGCTCAAGGAGACTCTTGATACGTCTGAACTCGCCCTTCTCCATACCTGACAATCTGGTTGTAATCTTCTCCTTGAAATTCTCCATATCGTTGTCAAGCACAGCAGCAATAACGTCCATGCGCTTCTGAGCACGCTGTACCTTCTCCATCTCGGATATGTGCTTTAATATCTCCTTCAAATCGAGAGCATCTCTTATCGATATGCCAAGATCCATGCTTCCGAACATGACAAGAAAAACCGTGAGCACCTCCGTGGCTGTCTGGGATAATCCAAGCACCACATGTTCAATCGGCTTGTGGATGAATTTTATCATAAGGATTGAGAAAAAACCCCACACAATCGAAGTAGGAAGGCTTATGTAGCCCTTTATGTTCGTGGGAATGTTGGTGTAATCCCAGTACCTCACATGGAATATTGCTTCCATCACGCAGCCTGTCACGAGTTCAAGCACCGAAGCGCCGAGCATGCCGCAGATGAATACCAGCCACAGATTATCCTTGACCGGGAGCGTCGCAAAGAGTATCGCCATCGCTCCGAAGCCATATATCGGTATGAGTGGTCCGTGCAGGAAGCCGCGGTTTACGAACTTGTGTTTTCTGATTGAAACATAGCTTGTCTCCCATATCCAGCCGAGAAAGCAATATGCAAAAAAGAACATAATTATCTGTAAAAAAGAATACTGCGTCATAAAAGCCTCATTTCCGGGCGCTCAACGCCCCTTTTTTAATACTCCTCAGCGATGTCGATTTCCTCCTGCTCCGCCTCTATTGTCATCGGACTAAGAGGTGTATGGCGAAGATATACAAGCCAGTATCCTACACCGACAATCCCTGCTCCGCCGACAATGTTTCCAAGTGTGACCGGAAGAAGGTTTTTGAGCAGAAAGCTTCCAAAATTGAGTCCCGCAGCAGCCAAACCATATTCACTTGCCGCAGCAATTCCCGCAATGCCAAAATATATATCAGCTATGCTGTGTTCAAAGCCGCACAGCACAAAGAGCATTACAGACCAGAAACTCATCAAAAGTTTTCCTGACACCCTCTTAGCTGCAAATGCAGCCCACACCGCAATGCATACCAGAATGTTGCACAGAACGCCTCTCATAAATGCCTCAAGAAAGCTCTGATTTATTCTCGACACCGCAGCGGCAACTACCTTTTCCGCAAGCAGTCCGCCGTACAGGTCAGGCACATGTGAGTACACTACCATGACCGCCACAAAACCCGCACCGATAAAGTTGCCAAGGAATACAAAAAACCAGTTTTTTAACATCCCGGCGACCGTCGTTTTCTTTTGCAGCACACTGATTATTATAAGATTATTTCCCGTGAAGAGCTCACTTCCTGCGACAAGCACCATTGCCATTCCGGCAGGAAACACGCAGGCGCTCACAAGCCTTGCAACCGAGGCCGAGGCGATGGTCGCCGAAGCGGTCGTCGAGGCAATCCCGGCAAAGCCAATGAACATTCCCGCAAAAAAGCCAAGTATCAGCATCTTCCACGCCGACAGCTTAACCTTGTGAATACCAATCTCTACAAAATTTCTTGCAATTTCAAGTGGTGAATGCATACAACTCTCCATTCCGCCGCCAAGCGGCGGCACAAATTACTCATTATCTCCAATACAGAATAATGCCATGGCATGACTGTCACAGCATTATTCATCAGGTTAATCAATTATTTACATACTATATTTACAATCTTGCCCGGAACATAGATTTCCTTGACAATGTTCGGTGTGAGCTTCTCCTTTACGGCTTCCTTTGCTGCCGCAAGGACAGTCTCCTTGTCAGCGTCTTTGGAAACCTTGACAACACCCTTGGTCTTACCGTTAATCTGAACGGCTATCTCGACAGCGTCCTCAACGGTGAGTTCCTCGATATACTTCGGCCAAGCCTCATAAGCGATGGTGTTGTCATGTCCTAATACAGCCCAGAGCTCCTCGCCGACATGCGGGCAGATGCAGGAGAGCATCTTTATAAAACCTTCCGCATACTCCTTCGGACATGTTCCGGTCTTGTAGAGCTGATTTACGAATATCATCATCTGGCTTATGGCAGTGTTAAATGCAAGGTTCTCGAAATCGTTTGTTACCTTCTTTACGGTCTGATGGTAGAGCATCGTGAGCTCGTCCTTGTTCGCATCGGAGATATTCTCAGGGTTTGTAAAGAAGTTCCATACTCTCACGATGAAACGCTTAGCCCCCTCAACACCTGTTGCGCTCCAAGGCTTGGAAGCCTCAAGAGGTCCCATGAACATCTCATAGAGTCTTAATGTATCGGCGCCGTAATCCCTTACTATATCGCTAGGATTTACAACGAACTCAGGGAAACGCTTACCCATCTTAATTCCGTTCGAGCCTAAAATCATTCCCTGGTGAACAAGCTTCTTAAATGGCTCCTTCACAGGCGAAAGACCCTTATCATAGAGGAAACGGTTCCATATTCTTGAATACATGAGATGACCTACCGCATGCTCAGGTCCTCCGATATAGAGGTCAACAGGCATCCAGTGCTTTAAAAGTTCCTGATTAGCGAACTCTTTATCGTTGTCAGGGTCGATATATCTCATATAATACCAGCTTGAACCCGCACTTCCCGGCATGGTTGAAGTCTCTCTCTTGCCCTTTAAGCCGTTGTGGTTATACTGCTTCCACTCTGTCGCATTCTCAAGAGGCGCCTGTCCGTTCTTTCCCTTGTAGTCCTCAAGCTCAGGAAGAACAAGCGGAAGCTCATCGTCTGCGAGCACATGTATGGAGCCGTCCTCAAGGTATACGATTGGCACAGGCTCACCCCAGTATCTCTGTCTTGCAAATATCCACTCGCGGAAATGGTAGTTGACCTTTCTTCTCGCGATACCCATTCCGACAAGCTTGTCCGTGATAGCCTTCTTAGCCTCCTCCACGGTAAGTCCGGTAAACTCCTCGGAATTTATGAGCTTACAGCCCTTTCCGAGGTAGTCACCCTTCTCAAAAGCATGCTCGCTCACATCTGCACCCTCGATTACCTGAATCATCGGGATATTGTGTGCAACAGCATACTCGAAATCTCTCTGGTCATGTGTAGGAACAGCCATAACCGCACCTGTTCCGTAGCTTGCGAGAACGAAATCACCGATAAATACCGGAACCTCCTTGCCGTTTACAGGATTGACGGCATATATTCCCTTGAGCATACAGCCTGACTTGGTCTTGTTAAGCTCTGTACGATCCATGTCGTTCTTCTTCAGGGTCTCGGCAATATATGCCTCAACCTCTTCCTTGTTCTCTATTCTAGGCATGAGCTCCTTCACAAGCTGTCCGTCCGGTGCCAAAACCATGAAGGTGATACCATAGATTGTCTCGATACAGGTCGTGTAGATTGAGAACTCTCCGCCGCCGACAATCTTGAAATCCACCTCGACACCCTCAGACTTGCCGATCCAGTGTCTCTGCATATCCTTGGTTGACTCAGGCCAGTCTATCTCATTGAGTCCCTCGAGAAGCTTCTCCGCAAATGCAGGCTGGTCGATAACCCACTGCTTCATGTTCTTTCTGATAACAGGGTATCCGCCTCTCTCAGACTTGCCATCAATAACCTCATCGTTTGAGAGAACCGTTCCGAGCTCCTCACACCAGTTTACAGGCATATCCACAAGCTTTGCATAGCCTGCAAGATAGAGCTGCTTGAATATCCACTGTGTCCACTTATAGAACTTAGGGTCACTTGTCGCAAGCATCTTTGTCCAATCGTAGTCAAAACCGAGCTCTTTAAGCTGCTTTGAGAAAGTCTCAATGTTGCTCTCCGTAAAGCCGTTAGGATGATGTCCGGTCGACACGGCATACTGCTCTGCCGGAAGTCCGAAGGAGTCATAGCCCATCGGGTGAAGGACATTATAGCCCTGCATTCTCTTCATTCTCGACATGATATCGGTGGCTGTATAGCCCTCCGGGTGTCCCGCATGAAGTCCTACTCCTGACGGATAAGGAAACATGTCGAGTACATAATATTTAGGCTTGGAGAAGTCCCACACATCAGTCTTGAATGTCTGGTGCTCCTCCCAGTATTTCTGCCATTTTTTTTCGATAGTTTTGTGATTATATGCTTCCTGCTGCATTTTCTTTTTCCTCCAAACAATAGATAAGCCTCATAATATATTTTTTCCCTCATTTTGTCAAATATTAAAATCGAGACAGGTTCTCTGCGCCGTATAAGGTCTTACCTTTCCGTCCGCAACGGCGACGTGCTCCGGATTGACTGCATAGGCCTTGAGTGCCTCCTCGTCCGTGAAGGTCGAATCGAGCATTACATCCGCGTTCGAGCTCGCAAGCCCATCCGTATGTACATGAATCTCAACCAGCCCCGGTATCTTTCCGGCAAGCCCCTCAAGTCCCTCCTTGATACCCGCCTTCACGCTCTGCGCCTCATTCGCGTCGAGCTCCTTCAATTTCCATAAAATAACGTGCTTTACCATAATGGTTCCTCCATCTATCTTATAATTTAGCTATTTTATACCTTCAAGCCTGCATATGCTCAAATTTCCACAGCTTTGCCCGTGGCATTTTTGTCATCGTCGTCTTTGCTCGTCTCCTCAATAGTGCTTATAATCCTGTGATATCCCTCAAGGGTAATCATTCCGTCCGTGTCATCAACCCTCCTGCCGCTGCATCTGACCATTATCTCTCCAAGCTGCGGATGTATCCAAGGATATTGCAACTGCACCACCTTGTCGGACTCTATCATTCTCTTTACGTTTTCCTCGACATACCCGCAATAGCCGTCACTTATCCTGTCATGCCAATAGTCATAGCACTCCTGCGGAGTATATTTTCTGTCTACAGCTATGACACGCTCCATGGTCTCATCGGCATGCATCTCATAGTAGTTTTCCTTCTCATTAATTCTAATGATCCACAGACCAAGCTCAGTCTTACGCAGAATATCCTTCGTGTCAAAATATATGACCTGCATCTCGTCCTTGAACCTATACAGCTTATGTACGAACTCCTCATGCTCCTTATATTCCCTGGTGTCATGGTTTATAAAGTAATTCTCAAACTGCTCCTTTTTGCACGGCTTTGCAAACAAATATCCCTGAATGAGATTAGGAGAGAGCCCCTCAAGCACGGTGAGCTCCTGCATGCTCTCGACACCCTC
>CAMEEX010000079.1 GCA_945915235.1 uncultured Clostridia bacterium
GCTTATAATTTGCAGCATCTGCACCTATAAGGGTAAGCTGCGGTAAAACTACCTCCGTATAGTTTCCTGCATTTACACTGCTCAATGTTCCCTTCAAGCCGGTGATGTCCACTTTCACATCTTCCCCGTCTCTTATACCGGACAGAATTACCGAAGAGATATCTACCTTGTTAGATGTGCCATCATACGGCCTTCCCTCAGCCGTTGCCGCGGACACTGTAAGCTCAGTCTGTTTTACAATAACCGTAAATGTATATACAAGCTCAACCTTGTCCGTGCTCACGCCCTGCGGGTTCATATACAGCTTATAGCCGTGGCTTCCGACGCCCAGCGTGTCAAGGTATGCCGCTTTGAGCGTGAGTGTGCCGTCCTGTGCAAGGCTGTAGCAGTTCTCATCAAGGCTGCTGCCGCTGTCGTCCGCGAGTCTGTCAAGTGTGTTGCCGTTCATGGCGACATCTATGGTGCAGTCACGATTTTCCCTGTATACATACTCAAAACTTTCAAGATTTATCGAGCTCTCCTCTTAGATTACCACGCCCTCGCTGTTTAAGATAACCTCATTTCCTGCATTGTCGGCTACCCTTACATATATGAAGTAAGTTCCATCGGCGTCCAGATTAAATATTCCGTCGTAATCCTTCCACTGCTCCGCCGTCACTGTCGTCTCAGGATTGTTAAGTATCTTATCAGATATATAGTATTGTTTCTTTGCCACTCCGCTGCCGTCTGTCTCTCCGTCCGCAGCCTTATCGCTGTAGGAAATCTCGACTGTCAGATAGTCCTTGCAGAACTCCCCGAAGGTGAGTGCATTGACAAACTTCTTCCAGTTGTCGACTCCGAGCTTGTAGGAGGCTGTCGGCGCGATGGTATCGAGCACGGTTATTGTCACATCTTCCTCTATTGCCCTGTAGTTTTCGTCAGCAGGCTCGAACACACAGGTATAGACATTCGTGCCATACTTTAACTCTGTGCCCTGCTTGAGCTTTAACACGCCGTCAACTGTCGTGTCCGTGCGTGAGAGCTTTACGCTGTCCACATCGAGTGTATCCTTAATCGGCTCAGCCTCAACCTGTCCGATATCCGGACGCCCCTGCTTAATGGTGTACTCTATCTCCGCTGTCAGGGCGTCCTCACCCTCGCCTAAAGTGATTGACGCTGTATAAGTTCCGACATATTTCGGTTTCGCATCGAAAAGGGTGTCCCCCGAATATACAATATCAGGAAGCCTGTCAAGTGCCCCCGAAGGTGTCACCTCTACGCCTGCCGCCTTTGAAAGACCGTCATAGACTAATTCTGACTCGTCCGGCGCAGTGAGTGTCACTGTTATGCGATGTCCTTCCGTATTCTCGTCACAGTTCGCTCTCCTACAGGTATATATGATGGAGCTGGTCTTCTTATCCGCTGACGTGCTCACACTCAGACTATATTGATGTCCAGCCGGGCTTATCGTGGTGACATGGTCAATCTGCTGCTTTCCGTCCTCATCACTGAACATTTTTCCACAGACACTACACAGCCAGTATTCCTCATGTCCCTCCGTTGTGCAATATTCCTCTCTTTCCTGCTTTACAAGCGTATGCGTAAACTCAGGCGGTCTCTGCTCATTGGCGTATTTAATCACGTCAATCTCGTCATCGTTCTCCTCACAGCCTGTGTACTTTTTATACATGTAGACCTTGCTGCCGCCAAACACAGGGTAGGTGTCCGCTCCTATCGTCTGTCCCCAGACATCAGTCTGCCCGCCAAGCTGCAAAAGATAGGCAACCTCACCGCTCTCAAACTGCTCAGCCGTCTTAGGAACACAGCCCTCGTCTCCGCCTTCATCGGTGTCGGAGAGATAAAAACCGTCTGTGATTGCCGCGTTGTTTTCACCACAGATTTCACCTATATCATACTTTCCACTCGCGCTGCCTACACTGTAGCATTTTTCTATACTTCCGATATTACTTCCGCTTATTCCTCCAACATAAAATGTTCCGCTCACGGAACCGGTGTTATAGCAGTTTATGACCTTGGCTCCCTCATCAATCAGCCTTCCGCATATTCCGCCGACGTAAATATACGCTTTTATTGTCGCTTCACTGTAACATTCCTTTATAGTTCCGTAATTATATCCACATATTCCGGCGCCCATAAGATAACCCGCGAAATAGGAATCTACTATTCCTAAATTCTTTACAACTGCCGCATTCCCTATAGCGCCAATAAAAGAAGCGTAATCGTCACTGCGTGTACCACCAAAATACAAGCCGCTGACCGTATGTCTCCGTCCATCAAATATACCATCATAAGTTTCTAAGCACGCTATCGGAGTCCAGCTTCTGTAGTCTCCCCTAACTCCTGCCAGATTTCCGTCAGCGTCCAGTACATTATCATTCACAACGATATCCGCCGTCAGAACCGCATTTGCTTTTGTATTTCCGCCATTTACAAGTGCTGCGAACCAGTAGAGCTGTCCCGCATTGCCGATTTCATATACCTCATCACACGTTCCATCTTCGTCAACATCATATCTTGATGTCGTAAACAGCGCCGGCTGGTATGAACCGTCCGAGCCAAAACCATTTTCATCGTAGGTCACGACCGTAACCGTGAACTTTGCTCCCTCGTTAGTCTCATACGAATAATTGCCCGCATCGAATTTGATAACGACAGATGCTTCATCAGCCGGTACCGAGAAGCAGATATCGCCGCTGCCCTCACCGTAGGCTGCCTCCGTCTCAACACCACTCTCAACATTTGCCGCGCCTCCTGCAACTCCCCATGTATTGTCCCAGGTTCCGTCAGTGAACTTAAAGCTGTATGAGCCTGCCTGCACCCAGTCAAACCGGATTGTGTATATGCCGTTCTCAACCTGCGTCAGCCTGTTGCCATCATAGTCCGGCTCTCCACTCACGCCGCTAAGCCAGGTTCCGTTTCCTTCACCTGCCACAAAAAGAGGAAGGCTTCTCCTGTATACGGCAGCATAGCTTATATCCTTCTCAAGATAACAATCATAAGAAGTGTCACCGCTCAGCACATTCCTGTCATAATGATTTGTGGCAGATGCATCATAGAGGTACCAGCCGACAAACTCATACCCTTTTATATCAGGACATACAAGCGTTACACTCTCCCCTTTATCGTGCAAGCCGTTGCCTTCTACCTCACCCTCTAACCGGTTTCCATCTATGTCCAACACATATATGGAAAGACAATACTTTATCTTCTGATAACACAGCCTACATTCACCTGTCTCATCGAGATCGTGCACACCGTATACCTCGCCGATAGCACTATTCGAATACACATACTTCTCGGTTCCGATACAGGTATGAATACGGTTCTTATATACAATATAAGGGTTCTGCAGCAACGGATACGCTTCAGGATTACCGGTCAATAACTGTCCCCAGTTGTTATTTCCATCTGTCTGGGCTTCCTGTAACAGATATGCAACCTCACCACTTGCAAACTGCTCCTTCGTCATCGACACGACGGTACTGCAATTAACCGGCGCCCCGCTCTCATCAAAATAATAGCAGTTCGTCGCATTTACATCTCCATCATAAGCTGCAAATATTCCCACAATATCATGTGATGACTGCGTATCCTCACTCACAGTAGACGTACAGTCGTAAATATGGCAGTTTTCGAGCACTGCTGGCTCGTCCTGTGACTGTGAAGCGCCGAGAAATGCGCCTCCCTCCGACCAGAGACCGTTTCCCGTACTCCTGCCTATAATTGAACAGTCGGCAACATAGCAATTTGTGAAAGTAGACTCGTCGCCATCTACGGCTCCTACAAAGCCTCCTCCATAGCTCATATGCCTGACTGTATTCCCAACCGATGCACACCTGGTAAACTTCGCCCCCGTAGAAAGCCCCACAATACCTCCTGCAAAATTACTGTTGTTAGGTGTTCTCCTGCTCTCAATTTTCGAATCATAGACAAATCACTGGTCAACTTTACAACTGTAGGCTACCGCCATCAGGCCTCCTGCATATGCACTCCTTCCATATCCGGTTGCCGACATTTCCACATTTCTCACTTTAAGCTGACTGATTGACCCGAAGGCAACCCAGCCAAAAACGCCCGCCGTCGAATAGGTAAGGCAGTCATAGCTCTTGTTACCGTAATCCGTGTCAATATTCTGCTTGCCGCTGCACCTTATATTGGATATTGTGTAATCGCTTCCATCAAAGTTGCCGGCAAAATAACATTCTCCACTATAGCCTATAGGTTCATATTCAATTCCTGACATGTCCAGATCATTTGTCAGCCTAAAATAATATCCGTAATAGTTTCCATATCCGGTATTGTACATATCCATCGGTGCAGCCGCCCCGCTGTTGATACAGTCTGCAAGTGCAACAAGCTCCTGCTGCGTTGATATGAGATACGGGCTTTGTTGCGTTCCCTCACCCTGCAGATTCATCGTGCTGAAATTCACGGTGTATGTATAAGCAAGATCGACTCCCTCCTGTGCAGTGACCGTCGCGGTGATGGTTCCGCTGCCGTTAGTCAGGGCATTGTCACCTGCATATGTCACCGAAGCACCATTATCCGTCGTGATATCCAGCGAAATAGGTGCATCTGACGCCGTCCCGGTAGGAAGCACGATGTTATACTCACTCTGATCCTGATAAAACTCATAATAGGTGAGCCCGGAATTATCCCCATACGAGAACTCCATATCCGTTGCGATATGGTATGCCTTGATGAACAACTGTGAGAGCTGCGACTCAAGACACCCCGGCTGTGTAGCCGACAGGAAATATGCCTTATCCCTCGTAGGTGCCTGCTTGAGAGTCACCGTTATAATCTTGTTCTCCGCGTCCTTGATGACAACGGTTCCCGCCTCCTCGGACTTATCCTCGGACGTGTACAGTCTGTAGACCGTACCGTCTATCGGTTTGGAATACAGAATGATATCGAACTCCGTGTCCGTGGGACTTGTCTGTGCATTGTCAGTCTGCGCGTTCGCCAGACTGCTTCCCGTACTGTACTGTGGTGTATCTGCGTGTATATCGACCGGCATAATGCCAATCAACATCGCCGCGCTTATCACAAGCGCCAACACCTGCCTAAATCTCTTAGAAACCGGTTTTCTTAGCTTTTCCATACGAATCTCCTTTCATACCTTCCGCCTGCGCGCTCTCCAATCCCCTGTGGCTACTTACATTTCACATAATTGAGTATCATTTCCTTTTGCAGCAACAGCTCAGGCGTATAATCCTTGTTCTCCTGCGCTCCCCAGATAAAGCCGCCCGCGTAATGTGCACAGGTTGCCATCATGGAATGCAGGGTCACTCGGAAAAATTCATCTTCGGGTATATCTGTCCTGAAAGTCTTGTCCTCCTTCGCCTTCTCATACATCAGGTGAAACCGCGTGTTCGCGGAAACCAACGATGCATGGAACGCTTCCAGCTGCCTGCCGTCTCCCCCTTCGTGTGTGACATAGTGGTTAAAATTATCGTTATATTGAAGCAGATCCTTATGCCTCTGGTACATATCAATATAACTGTCCAGCGTGAACGTAAATCGGTCAATCGCAGGGATATCACCAATCGACGAAATCGGGCGGTACGCATCTAACGCATCAAAATACGCCTTCCACTGCGCCGTACACACCGCGATAACGAGCTCCAGCTTATTCGGATAACAGCGAAACAGTGTGGCTCTTCCAACCCCTGCTGCCTCCGCTATTTCCCCCATACTCACCGCTTCAATCTTCCTCTCCACGAAAACCCGGAAGGCTGCATCGAGTATCTTCCTGTTGCGCTCATTCTCTTTTTCCATCTGTTTCTGTGACTTTCCCATACAAACTCCTCTTTTTGATACATGCTATCTCAATTATTTTATATGATAAAATTGATACTGTTAATCTCAATATTGGGGAAGGTGGTAAAAATATGGTAAAAAAATATGCATGAATATAACATGTTACACTCACAGACCAACTCAGCATATTTTGACACTTCATTCATTACAGACAAAAAATGCAGCTTATATGAGACTCGTCTCACATAGGCTGCATTGAAAAATTTCTAATTTTATTTTCTGCTTTTTGTTAGGCTCCGGCTAATCTCAAACGGATTTTCCCATTCCGTGCAAGCGTCTCCCCACCACTACTTAAGCTTCAAGCCATCTGAAAACGCCTTACCCACAACATCGCCGAGCGCAACATAGGTGTTGTTGACCGGGTCATACGAAATCGGCTTAAGCTTCGCAAAATCAATCTTTCCATCGGTGAGAACAGACTCGTCCGCCGTGACGTTCACAATCTCGCCAAGAAGTATTCCGTTCTCAAAGCTCTTAACCTTGCACTCCAACGCAACGTGAAGCTCATTTATAATCGGAGCGTTCACCCTGCTGCTCTTAGTCTGCGTGAAGCCAGCCTTCTCGAATTTGTCCGGAACCTTTAGCGCCGACTCGATACCCACATAATCGCACGCTGCCACAGTATCCTCAGTAGCGAAGCTTACCGTAAACGCGCCCGTAGCCTCAAAATTCTCCGTCGTCTTGTGTTTAGAAAGGCTTATGGAAATCTCATTCATGTCCGAAATCATTCCCCACGCCGCATTCATCGCATTCGGCACACCGTTCTTGTCGTAGGTTCCGATAATCAAAACAGGCATCGGAAAAACCCATGGCTTTGCTCCAAAATCTACTCTGTTCATTGTATTTACCTCGACTTTCCGCTTTTAGTGTTTAAAAGCTTTTTAGTATATTTTACACGGTTTGGGGGAAATTGCAAGGTGGGGGACATGATGATTGCAATGGATATACAGAAATTGCTACACAGAAGGATTTTGATTTATTTTAGCAAATTATTTTAGTTTTGACATATAATGACAATGTATTGACATTTGCTACATCCGTGAGTATACTGTTATTGAATGGAGGTGTTCTGCATGGCAACAACAAACTTAAATATCCGAACAGAAAAAGCCGTCAAAGAACAGGCTGAAGAAATCTTCAGCGAACTAGGTCTCAACATGACAACCGCTATCAATATTTTCCTGAGAACCGCTATCCGTGAACATGGCATTCCCTTTGATTTAAAGCTTGATGTGCCAAATGCTGATACAGCAGCCGCTATTGAGGAAGGCAGAAAACTTATGTCCGACCCCACTGCTCCAAGATATTCCAGCATTGATGACCTGAAGGCTGCATTAGAAGTATGAAGTACGATGTCCTATTTACCAACCAGTTTAAAAAGGATCTTAAACTTGCTAAGAAGCAGAACAAGAACCTTGATAAGCTGTTTGAGGTAATCGATATTCTGGCGAATAGCGGAACGCTGGACGCAAAGTACAGAGACCATGATCTCACCGGCAACTACAAGGGAACTCGCGAATGTCACATTGAACCCGACTGGCTACTTATTTATGAAATCCAAAACAACGTGCTTGTACTGATGCTCTATCGACTCGGTACACACTCAGAACTATTCAAAAAATAGTTTCTATCCCAAAGGCAACAGCCCCCATCACCGGATTTACTCCGGCAGTGAGGCTGTTTTATATGTAGTAAATGACCTAATTCCATAAATCAATACAGCTGAAACCGATATAGAAATCAATGTTACAGCTGCCGGCCACCCGCTGAGTGAAAATGAAAGCGAAGAATGCTTTGCAACCTCTGATGCACTCTGTGACCAATTTTCATAATCTGTTTTATTCCCCATTTCATTCATTGCATTTCTCTCCTTTATAATCCAGTTACACTGTTCCCGGTATCCTTCAAAATAATGAGAATCTTACTAATGGCATCCATCGCCTCTTCATCTGATCTTTCTAGTAATCTTGCAAATTTAGCAACTGCCTCCAACCTATCTTCCATTGGAAAGCGATTATCAGACTTGTCCGGTGCAGCAACCTCTGTATATACCAACAGCCTCTTGCCCACAACATACTTGTCATATCTTCCGTTGCAACACTTTAACAAATAATTGGCCACTCCTTTAAGATGCGGCCCAATTGAGAAAGTATCCACTATTTCTTCTGGAATCTTTAGTTCTACCACAACTTTATCCTCACCATAATGCATCGGAGTTTGTATTTGTACGTCATACCGAGAATAAAGGTTAAGCGATGCGCTTTCTACACCCTCTCTAATGTCGTGAATGGCATCAATAGCTTTCATGGTTGGATCGGCGAAATCTATCTGTATATTTTTTGAAATTAGCATGTGTTTATCCCTCCTATAAATCTCATTACTGGTACCTGTAATATTTATATCACCAAGAAATCTAGATGTCAATACTTTTAGGTACAACAATTTGTAATAATATTATCGGAATTTTTTTGCAAAAAAGTACATGCCTAATCCTTTCACATTTATGTAATAAATTGTACATACTATGTATTTGTCACTTAAGCATAAAGGAGACTGTTTTACAGCCCCCTTTATCTCACGTTATTAAAAATTCCCAACTATCTCTTCACACTGTTCGGCACATCATAAAGCCCAATCACAAACTTTAACACCGTGAGATTGTAGTGCGCGATTTCCCCATCGGCTTCAAGCTTAATCACCTTTCTCATCAGGGTCACACAGGCTTTTTCAACCTCGTTTAATGTCACGGGTCCCCTATGCATCACTTCCTCAGCCATCATTCTTCCAAGCCTTGTGGAAGTGTTGTCAAATATGCGTGCCCTCGCCTTTCCGGGAAGTTCTATCATCGCTGTCACAACATCTCTGTTTTCCGTCTCGCGTAAAAGCCTCTGTATCTCCCCGTCGGACATGTCCAGCAGCGTCAAAGCGGTCTGATTTATAATGGAATAATCGCGTTCATCAACTGCCCTGTTATCCTCGCACAGCGCCCTGACCCACTTGTCGCTCTCAACCTTCTCCTTCGCCTGCTCAAGCTTCTTCTCCTCGCTCATTTTCTGAACAAGAATTTTCCTCAAAAACATAGGCATCATTGATTGGAGATAGTTTTCCAATAAGCTTATCGTCACACCGTCCTGAAGCAGGAGAGCCCCCTTGCAGTACATAAGCACAATGAGCCCTTCATAGGAAGAAAAATCGTCAACCGCAAACAGGTTCATGCCAATCGAAGCAACATGCTGCGGCTCCGTTCCGTCCAAAACCAGCATAAGCTCTTTAAATAAGACTTCCTGCGTCGCGTCCGTCCGGTCCAGATGGTCACAGGCTTCATCAAGTGCCAGCAGACCTTCACTCCGTGCTAACTTGGCAAAAGCTGTTACGCGCTTGTACGCATCAATCACTCTGGAAATTCCATTTACATTTTCTTTGTCATTATTGACGTCAGCGCAGCACTCCTTCAATTCATTTAAAAAAAATGTATCCATAATGCATCTCCTTCTTATAATATATATCGGCATATACCGGTTGTCAGGCAAGACTTGTCAGGGCTTCGGAATTCATATTCTACTGAATATCCAAAAGCTTCCTCACCGTCTTTTCCAGAAGCGGTATGTCGAGCGGTTTTGAAATATGTGCGTTCATTCCCGCGTCAAGGCACTCCTGCACGTCTGAGCTGAACGCATTGGCTGTCATGGCGATGATTGGGATATTTTTTCCGAGCGGGTTATCTCCGTTTCGGATAGCCCTTGCCGCCTCAATTCCATTCATCTTCGGCATCTGAATGTCCATGAGAATGACATCGAAATCGCCGGCTTTCATGCCGTCAAACGCACTTACCAACGCCTCGCCGTCAGGGTAAATCTCACACTCTGCTCCTTCAATCTTAAGAAGCGCGCCAAGTATCTCGGCGTTTCGCTCGTTGTCCTCGGCGCAAAGAAATTTTATGCCGCTTAACATGCCTTTGTTTTCAATCTTAGGCTGCTGTGTATTAAGCTGTGCTTCATTGACTGCATTTATGAGTTTTGAGAAAAAGAAAGGACGGTCAATCAGTCCATCTGCCCCACATCTTCTCACATTGTCGATTTCCTGCTCAGGTTCTGCATAGTCACAACAGAAAATCAGGAGATTTCCGCCCTTGCTTTCCCTCAGCGCCCGTATGTCATCCGGAAGAGTCGAACAGTGTACATAATTGTTCAGAAGAACAATTTCCACAGACTGTGATTTTATTATGCCGGCAGCCCCGGATATATCCGAAGCGATAAAAAGCTGTTGGTTACGTTCCTTAAATGCTGCCTGAATATTTTTGACAAAAGGCTCATCATCTGAAACAATAAGAATATTTTTTGCCTGCAAATCGTACTGCGGCTTGTTATCGATTGAAAAAACTGCCGTTATCTCAAAGCAGCTCCCCCTGCCTATCTCACTATTTATTGATATTGTCCCGCCCATAAGGTCGACAATCTTTTTCGTGATAGCCATTCCAAGCCCCGTGCCCTGCACCTTATTTGTGGTAGAGTTTTCAACACGGACAAACGGTTCAAAAATATGTTCAAGAAATTCCGGTGTCATACCATAACCATTATCCGTAACCGAAAATTTTATTTTTGCCTTATCGGGCAGATTACATGGCAGCTCCTCGATATTGTAAAAAATCTCTCCGCCATCATGTGTGTACTTGACGGCATTCGAGAGCAGATTTATTATCGCCTGACGGAGACGTACTGCATCATAGATAATAAATTCATGTACCAGCTCATGGACGCAGACAGTAAACTTATGTCCGTGTGACTCTGCCTGCGGGCGTATAATATTTTCAACCTGTGTAATCTCATCTGCAAGCCTGACTGAGCCAAGATTAAGAGTCACATCCCCCGATTCAATCTTGCTCATATCCAGAACATCATTTATAACACTTAGCAAATGCTGACTGGATACATCTATTTTTTTAAGGTAAGTATCAAGCTTATTTACATCGTCTTTTTCATACTCCATTAATTTTGTCATACCAATGATGGCATTCATCGCAACATACTCCGACGGCACAAGAAAAATAAGCGTCCATGCAGCGTTTTCCATATGGTACAGCGCGTAGTATATCTCCGTGCCGTCAACCACGGCGTTTGAATACGCGACGCTGTGCTCGGTCATTTCCCTGTATGCAACGTCAAATGTGCTCTTGTGAAGATAATTGAGATTTCCGAGAATTGTGTAAACATTAAACCCCTTGAGATAATTGTCATTACCGCTGCTAAACAGCTTCAAACCCTTGTCATCGACCACATACACGCTGTTGTTGCCATTGTAGGCAGAGCATTGAAAGTAAGGATTGAGCGACTCCATGCTCTGCGTAATTCCGTAATAGCGGATTGAAATTGTCCTGCCGTTGTCTTTAATATTTATTGGATTATCGAGCCTTTTTAGGAACACCATTCTTGTCTCATCATATGTAAGCGAATTTGACACGAAGCTTATCTGTTCAGGCTGTGCGTAAAGCATTTCACGCTCACCTAAAAATCCTTGTTTTTCATCATCGCTGTAATAAATTCCGTCCTCGTCGATCGCAAGTATATGTGTCAGGTAAAAATCAAAATCGCCCTGCTGTGCCTTTAACCTCATGTAGGCTAAAAAATCGTCTTTTGTCCGGATATCTTCATTCTCAAACGAATTGCACTGCTCATTTACCATACGCCATTCATTTTTCACGACATCTTCAAGTCCCGAAAAAAGCTGTGTCGTCACCTCGCGCATCTGGCTTAAACGCTCGGCGTAAAGCATTTTATCTATATAGGAATTATAGGATAACAAAAACAAGGCAATGCCCGACAAAATAATGGCAGATGCCACAATTATTGCCATTATGATGTGCCTTGAATTATTATTCTGTTTTTCTGCAGCTTCGTTTTTCTTTTTCATCTTCTCTCATTACTCCCAGACAATATCCTCAGCGCCAAATGCCGGTCCTAAATCAAAAAAATAATTCTCGGCAACTCCAAGTCCCCAGATCCCGCTGTCTTTAATATTTCCCTCTTTCTTAACCTGTTCGGAAGCTCCACATATCGGAATGTTATACACTGTTGAGTCATCTAATTCAACATTCCCCTTCGTAACCAGAACATACGGAAAGGTATCACCGTTCCCATTCAGATCATAGCCGATTTCAGCCAGCTCCCTGATGCGCTTCCCGGAAAGCGTCACGGTCATTATGTTTCCCTTCCAGCCCGTGGGAAGAATTGAGGTTATCTCCTGATTGGAAATCCTTCCCGGAAATAATCTTCCGCTGACACCATGGGTATTCATCTTATATTCATTCGGTTCAAACTTCCACGGATTGATGGAGACAAGTGCCGCCTCTGAACCTACAGCCTTGGCAAAACAAATGCCGACAATCCTCGCACAGTCCTCCGTGCTGATAACCTCTTCTGCCTGTGTATAGAAGAATGTGATATCATTCGTGATCAGATACTGATTTTCGTCAAAGCAGTCAATGACATCGTCAATAGTTACCCTGCCATGGATATAGTCCACCATTCTCCCTCCAAGAAAATCTATGATGTTTTCCCAGCCAGCATAGATATAACTTGCCGTATTGCCGTCATTTAATTCATCTATGACATCTTTATAATAATTGTTGTCCGAGACGACCGCCGCCTTTAAAGGCAGAAGCCTCGAGTCCTTCTGCTCTGGCGCAAGCGCCTCAATCCCTTCCTGCGTTGAGAGAAGCTCCATAATATGTAGCGCGTCCTGCAGCTTAGTCTCCTGCCCTGCTTCTCCGAGCTCCTTGTTCAGGCTCACAAATCTGTCCGCCTTCAGGATAAACACGTTCTGTGAACCGTCCTCCGACAGATACGGCATAAGCCCGAACTCATACTCCGTCCTGTTATCCGCATTCAAATCGGAGCTGTTTCCGATAAGAAAAAGCGTGCTGCCCTCGAGCATCTGTTTTCTCGTATCGATATCGCTGTCGGGAGTTCCGTCCCCGTTTAAAAGCCCTATATCGCGCCAGCGCTCCAGAAGATGCAGAGTTTCCACCATTTCAGGCGTCTCCGCCACCGTCGCCTCGCCCGCCAGAAACTTCTTCTGCCATGCAATTCCGTCTATGGTACTCAGAAATGCCGTATCACATATGTTACAAAGATACTGAAAGCCCGACTCCGGGTTCTGTAATTGAACCCGGCAGAAAATATATCCTGCTGCCTCGACCTCTTTTTTCAATTCTTCCATTTCGGCAAGATTCTGCGGAAGCTTCCAGCCGTTTTTTCCGAGCAAAGTCTTATTATATGTGATACCAAACGCATCGTAGCTCAGTGGAAGCATATATATTCCGCCGTCATTTACCACCTCTCGAAGCCTCGACTGTGCAAAATTGTCCGTAAACGCGTATCCCGCAAGGTCAAGAAAATTCTCCTTGTCAAAAACGCTGCCCGGATTGTAGGTCGGCGTAAAATAAATGTCCGGCAGGTTGCCCGACTTTCTCATTGCGATAGTGTAAGCCGCCAGATTCTGACCGTCATACGGCTCTATCTCTAAATTTATTTCGGGATATTTCTCATGGACAAGCTCGTAAAATCTTGACATGTTAAGATATGGCGCGTTCATCGTGATGACCAGGTGGCTGCTTTTCTCACCGCCATCGCCCGCTCCCGCGCTCCCTGTGCTGCAGCCGGCGGATATAAATAGTGAAAATGTCATTATAAACATCAGGCAGATATATTTTAATTTTTTCATAATATTTCTCCGTAATCGTCTCAGGTAGTGTCAAGTTTACTACCCTCTCCATATAATCAAGTTTTTTTTCAATAAATTCAATACTTTTTGATACCT
>CAMEEX010000080.1 GCA_945915235.1 uncultured Clostridia bacterium
TTATGATGATGCCTATGAAAATGGGGTTGTGTGGATAAAACTGCGGAAACTCAAGACCCAATGCACCTTGACATGGACGATAATTCGTATTAATATTATGAATAATTGACCATAAACATGTATCATAAGAGAAAGGAATACCATGAAAAAGATAATAGAGCTTTTAAATGACGAGCTTAAGGCTGCATTTTCGGCGTGCGGCTATGACGAGAAATATGCCAAGGTAGTTGTTTCAAACAGACCTGATTTATGCCAGTATCAGTGCAACGGCTGTATGGCGGCAGCCAAGGAATACAAGAAGGCGCCTGCAATTATCGCAGGCGAGGTGGTTGAGAAGCTTGCCGCAAGCAGCACCTTTTCAAAGGTGGAGGCAGTCAATCCGGGATTTATCAATATGAACCTTTCCGGGCAGTTCATCGCTGACTATGTGAAGGAGATGGGAAGCCACGAGAAGTTTGGCTGCGACGAGACGAAGAAGAACAAGACAATCATGCTCGATTACGGCGGAGCCAATGTGGCAAAGCCTCTCCATGTAGGGCATCTCCGCCCGGCTATCATCGGTGAGAGCCTTAAGAGAATATGTGCATACAACGGCTACGACACCGTGGGCGACGTGCATTTAGGAGACTGGGGACTTCAGATGGGACTTATCATCATGGAGCTCAAGAACAGAAAGCCGGAGCTTCCTTATTTTGACGAGAGCTTTACCGGTGAGTACCCGGCGGAGGCACCTTTCACGCTCGCAGAGCTTGAGGATATCTACCCATGTGCGAGCAGGAAGTCCAAGGAGGACGCAGAGTTTGCAGAGGCTGCACATCAGGCGACGGTTATGCTTCAGAAGGGACACAGAGGTTACACTGCCATTTGGAAGCACATTATGAATATTTCCATAGCAGACCTTAAGAGAAACTATGACAATCTCAATGTGAGCTTCGATGTGTGGAAGGGTGAGTCAGATGCCAAGCCTTATATCGAGGACATGTTAAAGAACTTTGTGGATAAGGGTTATGCATACGAGAGCCAGGGTGCATTGGTAATCGATGTGGCACAGGAGACCGACAAGAAGGAGATACCGCCATGTATCGTCAGAAAGTCCGACGGTGCGGCTCTTTATGCTACAACAGACCTCGCGACGATGATAGAGAGAGAGAAACTCTATCACCCGTTCAAGTATATATACACCACGGACAAGCGTCAGGAGATGCATTTCACACAGATTTTCAGAGCTGCTAAAAAGACAGGCATCGTTCCTGAGGATACAGAGATGGATTTCTTAGGCTTTGGTACGATGAACGGCAAGGACGGCAAACCGTTTAAGACGAGAAACGGTGATCTGTTGAGACTTGAGTACCTCATAAAGGACGTCGAGGATGCAGTGTACAACAAGATTAAGGAGAACCGCGATGTCGCTGATGATGAAGCGCGCGAAACAGCCAAGGTTGTAGGGCTTGCGGCTATCAAGTACGGCGACCTCTCCAATCAGGCGTCCAAGGACTATATATTCGATATCGACAGATTTACCTCGTTTGAGGGAGACACAGGCCCTTACGTTCTCTATACAATCGTGCGTATCAAGTCCATCTTAAACAAGTATGAGCAGACTTACGGAGCAGAGAACCTCTCCGTTGCTGACAGAATGAAGGATTTTGTCGCACCTGAGGGAGCGAGTGAGACAGACCTCTGCCTGCTTCTTACCAAGTTCTCGGAGGTTATCGAGAGCGCTTATGCGGAGCTTGCACCTCACAAGATATGTAAGTTCATATACGATGTCGCAAACGTGTTCAACAGCTTTTATCACGACACCAAAATTCTCTCCGAGGAGGACGAGACAAAGCGCAGAAGCTACATCGCACTCATTTCTCTCACAAAGAGCATACTTGAGACCTGCACGGATCTTCTCGCGATAAAGGTTCCTGACAGAATGTAAGCTGCGGAATGGAGATTAATATGGCTAAAAATCAATCAAAGGATATGACAGTCGGAAATCCGTTTCAGATTATTTTGTTTTTTGCTATACCTGTTCTGATTGGAAACGTGTTTCAGCAGTTATACAGCATGGTTGACACGATTATCGTAGGTCAGAGCCTTGGAACGGAGGCTCTCGCCGCGGTAGGTTCCACAGGTTCGCTTAACTTTCTCGTAAACGGTTTTTCAACGGGAATAGCAGGAGGCTTTGCCGTGCTCCCGGCGCAGTTTTTCGGTGCCAAGGACGATATGAGGCTTAAAAAGAGCGTAGGGCAGGCTATAATGCTATGTCTGTTCTTCACGGTGCTTTTGACAGCGGTTTCGGTCATATTTACAAGACCGATACTTGTACTTATGAAAACACCTGCCAACATCATTGACATGGCGGACGTGTACATAAAGACTATTTTCTGGGGAATATGTGCGACTATCCTCTATAACATGTGCTCGTGCGTGATAAGGGCGCTCGGTGACAGCAAGACACCGCTTTATTTTCTTATCCTCGCATCGTTTTTGAACATCGGGCTTGACCTCTTATTTATTATAGTGTTCAAGTGGGGCGTTTTCGGTGCTGCATTTGCGACGGTGCTCTCACAGGGCGTTGCGGGAATACTCTGCGTGATATATGCGCTTAGAAAGTACAGCATACTTCACCTGTCGAAGGAGGACTTCGCTCTGGATTTTCCTATGATGGGAAAGCATCTCACGATAGGACTTCCGATGGCATTCCAGTTCTCGATAACGGCTATCGGTACAATAGTTTTGCAGAGCGCATTAAACACCTTCGGTTCGGACAAGATTGCGGCGTACACCGCAGGCTGCAAGGTTGAGCAGCTTGTCACACAGATTGGTCCTGCGATAGGTGTCACGATGGCGAACTATGCAGGTCAGAACCTCGGTGCCGGACGTCTCGACAGAATTAAGAAGGGCGTCACGAGCTGTACGATTATGACACTTGCGCTCGCCGTCATATCAGCCGTAGCGCTGTTCTTCGGCGGAGAGTGGCTGTCAGGTCTGTTCATATCGGGCGACCAGCCTGAGGTAGTGGCGTCGGCAGTCACCTATGTGAATACGATATGCGTATTCTTCCCGTTCCTCTATATGATATTTGTGTACAGAAATGTGCTTCAGGGAGTAGGAAGAAGCTTCATGCCTCTCATGGCAGGAGTGTTCGAACTCATAGCAAGATGTATAGTGTCGTTCACTCTGCCTGACAGAATGGGCTATGTGGGCGTGTGCCTTGCAGGTCCCGTGGCATGGATTGCTGCGGTTGTACCGCTGTGCATCGCGTACTACATAATTATAGGGAAGATGTCAAAGAAGAGCAGGCTTGCAAAGGCGTGAGAAATCGCAGAAAATATTATTGAAATTGGTATTAGGATTATCGTAAAAGGCAGTCGACAGAAATGCGGCTGTCTTTTTTTGCGTATTATCAGACCGGACAGAGCAGGTCTGCATACTGTCAGATAAAACAAAATCAGAAGGTGAACAGGAAAAGTCCGGGTAAAATACAGGGGTTGTTTCTATGGATACGTTATTTCCTTTAAGAAAAGCCTCCGATATGTAATCACAGTCAGCAAGCCCCGTTGAAATCCCTTTGCCCGTGAGCTTAGTGTAAGCCTCGTACCTGCTCCAGAACGCAGAAAATTCCACGCCATTCATGTCGCGCCCGGTGCGCTTTAACACGGCGGCGGAAGGGCGGCGTATATCCTGAATATCCACACCGACCTCAAAAGGCGCAACTGCACACGCAATCGCCGTCCTACAGTGGCTCATATTAAAAAAAATATCCCCATACGGCGGACAAAGCGCCGGCTTCCCGTTTTCGCCATAGGAAAACTGAATTAAATTTCCGACCGAAGCGATATCCCTCACCCCGAACCGCTCAGGATACTCATTCAACAATCCATGACACAACAAAACAAAGGACAAAGCACTGACAACCCTCTCCCTGACCGGAATAATCCCCGATGCCTTTTCTTTCCTGAAAGCAGGAAGAAAAGGTATCACATCATTACATATTTTTTCATAATCAGCTAAATCAAGTTCGGTAGGAAGAACAGTATAATAAACCATATATGCGTATATCCTTTTAGGTACATAAATATATCTTTCTTTATTGTAGAGAAATCTATCAAGGTGTCGAAACATGCCCCCAAAACTACGCATGTATAATGGGGCTATGTATATGCACATTGCGACTTTTGGAAGAAGCCTAGATATTCTTAGGGCTCTTCTAATAAAACAGCAGGAGCCGACACGGAAGTCGGCTCAGCTGCAAGCATACACGGAGGTATGCTTTGCAGCGCCTGCGTCCGTCCATCAGACACCTGTGAAGAGCCCTTAGAATATCTCAGCTTCGTACAACGGAGCCAATATGCATATACTTAGCCCCATTATACATTCACAACATACACAGCATGTTTCGACACCAACACCCACATTTTAACAGGCGTTTTTAATACGCAATCTTCCTCTCCCAAGGCAGCTCCCCGCGCTCATACTCCTCGAGCGAAGGGCAGCATACGCGTATAGCCTCCGCAATCTTTTTCATTTTAAGGCTTATCGGCGTGTCGGAATAGCGCATGCACTCCTTGACCGTGTTGCCCATGTAGTAGGAGAACAGCTCCGCGCGGTCCTCAAGGCGGTTGGTTTTACCGTATATGGACGTAAAATACTGCCCGTAGATATCCGTGTCGGTGCTGTAAATTGTCCCGGAGTAGTCGTCCGTGCCGTAGAGCGCCGTGTCGGTGTATTCGTCCGTGTCAAGCAGTTCGTCGTAGTCATCAAAATTATATATTACGCAGTATTCAATAAAATGAAAGAGCTCATGGTGGAAAGCGAGCGCAAAATATAAATCAGAGTTGTCGCAGCTTAGTGCAATCTCGATTGAATTTCCGTCGCTTCCGTCCGTGTAGCCGTCGGCACCGCCCAGGGTGTCCACAAGGTTGATTATTATGGGCGAATATGCGTTAAGGTCCGAAAAAAAACTGAGTGGATAACGCATAAGGCATGTTTCAAGCATGTTAAGGCGTGAGAAAATAAGTTCATCGTCGGTGATGCCCGATACTGAAATATCGTAGTTCCATATAACGTCAGAACCGTAACGGATATTTACACCGTAGGTGCTGTTGATGTGCGACAGCAGTGCAGCGTTCTGCTCGGAGAGTGTAAGCGGTGCCGGTTCAGTGTCAGCAGGCGTCGTGATTTCCACGACAGGGGATGAGGTCTCGCTTACCTCACTTACAGGCATATCCGTGGCAGCCTCGGTTTCAGGTGTAATAGCCTCGGTAGTAGATGAAGCGATTTCGTCCGAAAAATCGCTGTCGAGCACGGCAGGGGACACATTCTGCCTGTTGCATGCGGACAGCGCAAACAGTACTGTCGAAACCGACAGCACGCCGAATATTCTATGAAAAGTCCGATATCCTCTGTCGGACTTATTTTTAAATTTATACATAAAAGGAAGCTCCTCATTATTCAATAAAATCTATATAAAGGCTGGTAAACAGCTCTATATAATAGAATAATGTGAAGCTTCCCTTTTTTCAATACATAATATTTAATTAATTTTTTTTAGTTAATGTATAACTTTTGTGCATATATTACAGTTACTGCTCTGTGGCAATGCGCTTTGCGTAGCTCATGGCCTTCTTTACAGGAGGGAGCAGGAGAACAATCACCGTTACAACACCCTCGAGAAGAATGTATGCATAGTTGTAGCAGATTGGGTAAATTGCCGCAAGGCTTGAAGGGAAGGACTCCGGCATATAGTCCATCCAGTATATGTAACCGCCGATGGTGTGGAAAAGACCACGGGCAAGGATTGCTACGATGTAGCCTATGATGAGACCGTTTTTCTTCTTGTAGAAGAAGCCGGACACACCTAGCGCAGCAAAGGCGAAGAAGTAGTCAAGGCATGCCTGCATTGGTGAGAGTATATAGGTTCCGCCGCCCTGTAAAAACTGCATGATACCGTATGCAAATGCACATGACAGACCAATCTTAGGACCGTACCAGTAACCGATGAGTGTTATAAAGAGCATTGAAAACAGTGTAACGGAGCCGCCCCAAGGCATCTTGATGATCTGCACATAAGATGTGGCGAAGCCGAGTGCGAGCATCACTGCCGAGAACACGAGCTGCTTTGTGGAGAAAAGTTTCTTTTTCTCTTTGGATATGCCGCCTGATAAAAAGGCTGCAAGTACAAGGAAAATTACCGCGATTACGATGAATGCGATGATACCTGCGGTGGTGAGGGTGTAAAAACCGTCCTCCGCGTTGAAGAAAAGTGACATAAAAAAGTCCTCCTATGAAAAAAATAATTCAGGAGGGGATCTACTTAAGTGGGACTCAGTTTATGGCGTATGCATGCCATACTGCTTGCTTCCTTACGCCGGTATTAACCGGATCAAGTAGTGAGGGTCTGACAAAGGTCACTCTCAACCCATAGCGGGTTCCCCTAGCGGCAGGCTTTACCTGCACCTGCTACTATACAGAATTGTGATATTTTTGTCAATAAGCAAGTGAACCCGGTGGCGCAAAATGTTCATAGACTTTTAATACTTTTTGTTTTGAAATAAGGCAGTAAATGTGTTAAGATTACATTTGTATGGACTTTTGAACAGTTGGTCAGAATTTCGTGCACAGGATTTAATATGAAATTTATTTGGAGGAACACAATGAATACAGATGTTAAGAAGAGTTTCCTTGTGAAGGGAAACGACTTTTCTGATATTAAGAGGGTGATTGGTATTGTGAGCGGCAAGGGAGGAGTCGGAAAGTCGACCGTCACCTGTGCACTTGCACGTCAGTTAGCCGGAATGGGCTACAAGGTCGGGATAATGGACGCGGACATAACAGGCCCTTCGATACCAAGAATGATGGACATTGACGAGCGCTGTGAGGAGAGCGATATGGGAATTATGGCTCCCGAGTCGGCTGAGGGCATCAAGGTCATGTCCATGAACCTTCTGCTTCAGAATGAGGACGATGCCGTTATATGGAGAGGCCCTGTCATAGCGAATTTTGTGAAGCAGTTTTACTCCGATGTGTGCTGGGGGGAGCTTGATTTCCTTCTCGTGGATATGCCGCCGGGAACGGGAGACGTGCCGCTCACGGTATTCCAGTCGCTCCCGGTTGACGGAATTGTGCTGGTGACATCGCCGCAGAGCCTTGTGTCCATGATCGTGAAGAAGGCATACAACATGGCTCTCAAGATGGACATTCCCGTGCTCGGAATTATAGAGAACTACAGCTATTATAAATGCCCGGACTGCGGAAGGGTCGAGAAGATATTCGGGGAGAGCCATATCGACGAGGAGGCGCAGGCAATAGGTGTGCCGGTGCTCGCAAAGCTTCCTATTAATCCGGCACTTGCACAGGCAGCCGATGAGGGAAAGTATTTTGAGTTCGAGACACCGGTTGATATGACACCTATTGTGAAGGGACTTTTTGACGTCGTGCTGTTCGACCTTGACGGAACGCTGACGGACCCTAAGCAGGGAATTACCTCGTGCGTACAGTATGCGCTTGCCAATATCGGGATAGATGAGCCAGACCTTGACAATCTCGAGGATTTTATCGGACCGCCTCTCAAGGAGCATTTTATTGAGAGATACAGCCTTGATGAGACCACGGCGAAGGCATGTGTTGACAAGTACAGGGAGAGATACAATCCGATAGGCGTGTATGAGAACAAGATGTACGAGGGAATCGACAAGGTATTAGAGACTCTTAAGGAGCGCGGAATTAAGCTTGCGGTCGCAAGCTCCAAGCCTACTATGCTTGTAAATGTCGTGCTTGAGCATTTCGGACTTATGAAGTATTTTGACGTTGTTGCGGGAAGCGAGCTCGATGGAACGAGAACCAGAAAGTCCGATGTCATAAGATATGCGTTTGAGCTTCTCGATGAGAAGGGCTTATCGCACGAGAGACCGATAATGGTCGGCGACCGCAAGCACGATGTCATAGGTGCGAGAGAGGCAGGTATACCTTGCATGGCGGTAGCCTACGGCTATGGCTCGGTGGAGGAACTCACGGCAGAGCACCCTGATTTCATTGTTAAGAAGGTCAGCGATATCGCGGATATAATAAGATAGGGGGCGGATTTTTGAAGAGGACATTGAAGGAGGTCTGGCGGTTAGTCTACCCCGTGCTGATATATTTTGCGGTGGCGTTTGTCGTGCAGTATGGCTCCATGATGCTTATAATGACTGCTGCCATCAAAAACGGAACGCTTGTTGTGGTGGGTGATGCTGCTCAGTATGAAAATCAGCTTGCCGCGCTCATAAACAGCCACAGCCTTCAGATTACGGCGGCTACGAATGTTGTGCTAATGCCGATATTTGCGCTGCTTTTAAGGGGCGACAATAAAAAGAGAAGGCTTGGGAAGGGCTTTGCCTACAGAATGCCGCGGGTAAAAAGCCTATTGCTTATGGGAATTTTGGGAATGACGGCGGCTGTCAGCGTGAACGTCATTGTGTCGCTCAGCGGGCTTGCATATTTTTCACCTAAGTATCAGCAGGTTTCGCAGATAATATATTCGGGCGGCCTGTTTATGGAGATTGTGTCGGCAGTCATAGCGGCACCGATATTGGAGGAGCTGCTGTTCAGGGGAATGATATACGCAAGGCTCAGGGATTTGTGCAGTGCGAAGTGGGCAATAATAATCTCGGCAGCTTTTTTTGGCATATTCCACGGAAATCTTGTCCAGTTCGTGTATGCATTCATAATTGGACTGATGCTGGCGTATGTTTATGAGAAACTGAAAACGATATGGGCGCCGATAGTGTTCCATGTGGGTGCCAATCTGATTTCAGTACTTATCACAGAGCTTATGCCGAAGAACTTTTCGAACGTATTTCTTATTTTAGCCGCCATGGCAGTGTGCCTTGTGCTGACGGTGCTTTTGTTAAAGTATGTGAATAGATATAATGCCGAGGTGGTGTCGGCAGAAAATAGTGTGGAGGACTGATATGAAAAAGATACTCTCTATAGCTGTTCCATGTTATAATTCGCAGGCGTACATGGAAAAGTGCATTGATTCGTTGCTAGAGGGCGGTGAGGACGTAGAAATTATTATCGTTGATGACGGCTCGACAAAGGACGATACTGCAGCCATTGCTGACCGGTACGCGAAGGAATATCCTACTATTGTTAAGGCGGTGCATCAGGAGAACGGTGGACATGGTGAGGCGGTAAACACAGGACTTGCCAATTCTACGGGTGCTTTTTTCAAGGTTGTCGACAGTGACGACTGGGTTGATAAGAGGGCATATAAGAAACTTCTCGGTATAATGAAAAAGTCGCTCGCGAATGATGATGGGCTTGACATGCTCATCTCTAATTTTGTCTACGACAAGCAGGGCGCACATCACAAGAAGGTTATGAGTTACCGCAATGTATTCCCTACGGATCAATATTTTACATGGCACGAGGTGGGGCATTTCAGGGTGTCACAGTACATTCTTATGCATTCGGTCATCTACAGGACGCAGCTTTTAAGAGACTGCGGTTTAAAGCTTCCTAAGCACACGTTCTATGTGGACAATATTTTTGTTTTTGACCCGCTGCCTTATGTGAAGAAGATGTATTACACAGATGTGGTGTTTTATCATTATTTTATAGGAAGGGACGACCAATCAGTCAACGAGTCCGTGATGATAAAGAGGATAGACCAGCAGATAAGGGTGAATAAGCTTATGATTGATTACTTTGATTACTCTGCCATAAGTGAGCGCCCGTGTATGAAATACATGGAAAACTATGTGAACATTATGATGACGATATCCTCAGCGTTCTGTGTTCTGTCAAAGGACGAGGACAACTATCGCAAGAAGCATGAGCTGTGGCTGTATCTGAAGGAGAAAAATCCTGTCCTTTATAAAAATCTGAAGCGAAGCTTCATGGGTGTGGCACTTAGCTGGGAGGGGAAGGTGTCCAGAGTGGTTCAAAGAACCGGTTACAGACTTTTCCAGAAGATAATAGGATTTAATTAGGTTATAAGCTGTTCATAAAAATACCGTGGCGTATTATCAGAGAAGATAATTCTGCCACGGTATTTTTTAATTCCAGGTATGTGCATCTATAAAGGAAGAAAACTTCGTCTTGTACATGAGAACATATACGATGCGTCCCATCACACAGCCTCCGATGACATCTATGAGGGCGTGCTGCTTGAGAAAAATGGTTGAAAAGCATATCAGTACGCAGAGCACAAGGGATGCCATTCTGATACCACGGCTCTTTATTTTATCGGTTTTGCAAACGGCGATATGCACTCCGATGGAATTGTATACATGTATGCTCGGAAAAACATTGGTCGATGTGTCCGTCTTGTAGAGCCATGCGACGAGCGCATTTATCGGATTATCCGTCGTTATGTTTTTTGGACGGAAGTCGTGCAGTCCGTTTGGAAAAATATAACATATAATAAGATATGCTGTCATTCCGATTATAAGAAAGCTCATAAGCTTCACGAAATCTCGCTGTGAAACAAAAATAAAATAAATAGCGCTTCCTGCAACATAGACAAACCATAGCAGATACGGGATAATAAATATCGGAATAAATGGTATGAGATTGTCTATCGGCGAATTGAGTGCCGTAAAATCCGTTGTTATCGTCTTTTCAAGATAATAAAAAAACAACAGATATATCGGTGTGTACAGCGCAAGCAGCGCATGCTTATACCTTTTGCAAAATTCTTTCATTGTGTCCCCTCGTCTTTCAATGTACATAAATTTGCTAATCTGTCTGTTGTATAACGCCCGCAGACATTGTAATATGATATCATAGCGATGGCGGTTTAACAAGCGTTTTTTGCCATTTGCAAACATGGTCAGTGAATGGTATAATGTATGAGTTATACAATACGATCAAATGAGGTTTACCTATGAAGCTTTTAATCAGAAATCTTACAATAGCAGATAATGATGAGACTCTGCTTGATGACGCAGCGTATACATTCTATCAGGGAAATGTATATTGCATAAATGCACCTGATAAAAATAAAGCTGCTTTCTTTGACAGCATCATCTACGGAAGAGAGCGCGTCGGGGGAAGTATACAGCTTATCTGCGGCGGAAAAGACTGCATGGCACCGGCAATGGTATCAAGGTTCAGTGAGGATCCGGTGTTTCCTGAATTCCTCACCGTGAGGGAATTTCTTCGCTACTACATTGATATGAACCGTAGAAATATACAGGATATTAAGACAACCGATGAATATCTTGCCATGGTCGAGCTTACAAGCGTAAGGGGCGACAGGCTTGTGCGTGATTTTACATGGGACGAGAGGGTAAGGCTGCAATACCTGTGTTTTCTTATAAGCAGACCGCCGGTGCTCATAGTGGACGGAATAAAAAATGTCACCAATGTGGAGTTTCTCAAAAAGATAAAGAAATATCTCGACAGTATCAAGGAGGACGGAATTGTTCTCGTTGGATGCGCGGACAAGTCAATATCCGTGTTTCTTGCTGACGAGGAGGTTTCTATTGACGAGGGAAAGCTGCAGGGAGGGAGATAGATGAGACAGAGGATTTTGTATCAGTTTCTCCTTGAGGCAGACAACGAAGCGGGCAGAGTGAAGGACATGCTGCACATAAAGCAGACGGGCAGGACGGTAAGCACCGACAAGGCTGTGACGGGGCGCTCCGTAACCAACGCGGCTGTCAAGATTGTGGTTGATGTGATTATTAAAATTGTGTATGTCCTGCTTTTTATGTACCTTCCGTATCGCGTTCTGTCGTCGATAAGCGTCTGGGAGGGTTTCCAGCTAAGGCAGTCGATAGTGTATTTTACCTGCTTTTTAAGCTGTATATGCGGCTCGCTTGTAAACTCGGGAATGTTTGATGTGGACGAGGACGCGCACTCGCTGCTTGTCACGATGCAGGTAGAGCCGGCGCTGTTTTTTAAGGAGCGGATAGTCTACAAGCTTGCGGTTGACGCGGTCGGATTTCTTGCGGCGTACTGTATTATTGGAATGGATTTTGGACATGCATTTTATCTGATGCTGTGGGTGCTGATATCAAGGCTTGTCGGCGAGCTCATTAATCTGTATGTGTTCCGCTACACGGGCAGAGCCATAAGTGAGATAACGATTGTGACCATAGCGGTCATGGCAACCTGCGTCTTTATGGCGTATGGTTTTCCTTTCCTCAGGGGAAGGGTTGTCGACCTGACCGTGTATATATATGATTATGTGTGGCTGCTCGCCGCTCTGATACTTGCGGCGGTTGCGCTGTATGTTCTGTTTAACTATAACGGATATGAGCATATTGCGAAGAATTACATAGAGAGAATGAAGCTGCATGATGTGGATAATGTAGGGGACGATGACGAATATGGCGACATGCTCATGGGAGAGTATTCGAGAAGCGGCTATTTTAAAAAGTTTGACAATGACAGAGCAAAGGGGCTCGTGTATCTGCACAAGATATTTTTTGCGAGAAATCTGGACTATATAAGAAGCGCTCTGGTTGTCAGGTGTGTGCTCATAGCTATAGCGGGTGTCGTGGGTGTTATCATATGCCGCCTGTCGCCGGAGGGCACGAAGGATACCGTCTGGAATGTGCTGTGCAATGCGCTGCCGATAATGGTATTTATAATGTACTGTCTTTCGGTCACACCTAAGCTGTGCAAGTCGATGTTCGCCTATATAGACCGCGACGCACTTGAGTCTGGTGTATATAGAGGAAAAAGATATAATTTTATGAATTTTATCGTTAGACTCAGGCTGCTCTCAGTCTGTGAGATAATTCAGGCGCTTGTTATGTGCGTCGCATTCATAGTTGTCGCTGTTGCATCGGGAAATTTGACCCACCTGTCAGCCATACTGCCTGTGTGCCTTGGAATAATAATGCTCGCGGTATTCTATGCGGTGTTTAACCTGCTCGTGTACTATATGTGCCAGCCTTACACGGACAAGCTGAGGACAAAGGGCTACACATTCTTTGCAGCACATGCGGGCATGCTTGCGATATGCTACGGGTGTGTATATATGAACTGTGGTGCGTTCGTGTTCGATATGGTGTTGGCCGCTGTGCTTGCGATGTTGTTCAGTCTTTCAGGTACGCTCGTGTATTATCTGTCTGACAAGACGTTCAGGGTAAGAAAGTAGCGTTTTCACAGCCGGAATTTACAGAATTTACAAAAAAATAAAAAAGTTGTTGACATTTGTGCGCCGTGATGTTATATTAATTTAGCAAGCTGATTGACGGCATGCAAAACAACAACTTATGGGGTCTTAGCTCAGCTGGGAGAGCATCTGCCTTACAAGCAGAGGGTCATA
>CAMEEX010000081.1 GCA_945915235.1 uncultured Clostridia bacterium
AGCCTTATCTCCTCCTCCGGCTGTGTAAGCTCAATAAATTTAATTTCAAACGGCAGCTCAGGTGCGATAACGCGCAGTGAATTGACAATGCGCTCCACTCCCCTAGGTCCGATTATGGTGAGCGGCTCCGTGCGCTCCGCATTGCCCATGCTCAGCAAAAACCCCGGCAGTCCGCTTATATGGTCGGCATGGTAGTGCGTAAAGCATATGACATCGACCGTCTTTGAGCTTATTCCCGCCTTTTTCATCGCCACCTGTGTGCCCTCACCGCAATCTATCAAGAGCTGGCTGCCATTATAGCGCAGTGACAGCGCGGTAAGCCATCTTCCCGGAAGTGGCATCATTCCTCCTGTTCCTAACAGACAAACGTCAAGCATCTGTTTCCTCCTAAAATTCCAATTCTGTCATCATTATTCCATATCGGTCATCAATCAAAAAAATAAACAGCCCTCCGGCAAAATCACAGCAGCTCAGTGCGCTGCGCTACGCTTACCGGGTACTTAAAGCCGCCGACAAAGCGGTCATAACATTCCTCGCATATATCAAAGCTGTGGTTTTCCCCGTCTTTTTCGGAAAAATAATCCCATTCCGCGTTAAGGTGCACCACGCCCTCCCTGACAATTCCGTTAGCCACAACCAGATTTTTGCCACAGCAGTTGCAAATAACCGCCGTGAGATAATTTCCCTTATATTTTCTCATAAATATCACATCGTCCCCTTCCCTGCCGCTGTCAGACTAAGGTACTGACAGAAACAGTGTAGTTTTTTGTTTCGCAATGTCATTATAAATAAAAAAATATTCATTTTTCCAGTGGGAAACAGTTGCAAAAATGGTATATTTTATAACAACTTTGTCATAAGCACGGCATTCTCCGTCGGCTTCTGGTAAAAGTTCTTTCTCATTCCATCAATTTCAAAGCCGCATTTTGCATAGAGACTTCTTGCTGCGGTATTGCTCTCTCTGACCTCGAGGTGAAGATATTTTACACCTCTTCTCACACACAGGGTCACAAGACCTTCAAGCAGCTTGCCCGCTATGCCTCTTCCCCTATAGCGCTCATCGACGGCAATGTTGGTAATCTCCGCCTCGTCGAGGACGACCTGCATTCCGGCATACGCCGCCACGCCTCCGTCGTTCCCGTCAAGAGCCACTATATACTCATAATTTTCCGAGTCCACCGCGTCGGCAAACGCATTGCGGCTCCACGGTGTCGAAAAGCACGCCGCCTCTATGGCAGCGACATCGTCGATATTCCCGTGTTTCATTGTTTCAATTATGATATCAGCCATTTAAAGCCCTCTTTTCGGCGAGCTCCCTCTCAGCCTGCGATAGTCTCAGGTAATCAGGAAGATGCTCCGAAGCCGGCTCCGTCTTTCCCTCTCTGTAGTATATCTCTCCAAGTACGGCAACGGAAGCCGCTCTTTGCCTGTTCATCGAGGCGGGTGCAAGCTCATATCCCGTGCCACCAAAATGCTCATCAATCCTGTCCCTGAACACAGGTATTCCATCTCCAATAAACATTACCTTTTTGCCCGATTTATTGACTTCATCGATTTTTTGCATGAGCTCGTCAAAGGTTATGGCGCTGTTTTCAAGCAGCGTGTTAAAGCTGCCGTCGGAAAACTCATATATTCCGGTGTACACCTGCGAGCGTCTCGCGTCCATGATAGGGCAGATAAGCCCCGCGTAGCCGTAGGCATTGTAAGCCATGGCATCTATGGTCGGGACATGTATGAGCGGAATATCAAGAGCCATTCCGAGCCCCTTTGCCGTCGCAGATCCGATTCGCAAGCCCGTGTAGGAGCCCGGTCCGCCCGACACCGCAATCGCATCGAGCGAATGTTTGTCCGTCTGCGTCATTTTAAGTATCTCATCTATCATCGGAAGCAATGTCTGTGAATGTGTCACCTTATGATTGACCGTGTACTCTGCCACAAGAATATCATCGTCGACTATTGCCGCTGAGGCAACCAGCGATGAGCTCTCAATCGCAAGAATTTTCATTGTTATCTTCCCTCCTTAATGCTCACAAGGCGGTAATCAAAGCCCTTGTCAACATCCTTCTTAATCTCAATAAATATGCAGTCCTCCGGGAGCAGTTCCTCAATCATAAGTCCCCACTCCACAATGCATACTCCGTCACCGTAAAAATATTCCTCATAGCCAATCTCGTCCATCTCGCTGACGTCGCCAATGCGGTAGACATCAAAATGATAGAACGGCATTCTGCCGTCGTGGTACTCCTTGACTATGGTAAAGGTAGGGCTGTCAACGTAGTCGCGGACACCGAGTCCGTCCGCAAAGCCCTGTGTAAAAACCGTCTTTCCGGTTCCCAAATCTCCAGTAAGGCATATAACCTGTCCCGGCACAGCCTCCTTCGCGAGCTGCTGCCCGAGGCGGTATGTGTCCTCATACGAAAATGTCTCTATAGTTCTCACGTCGCTGCTCACTTTTTTCCTCCATCTTCGCGCTCTTAATGCTTCAATCTGCCCGGCAGATGTGCGCCTACAAGCTTAGCAAACTCGCCGTACTGCTCACCTATCGCAGCCTTCGGCAGTATTATTCCGTTGTTCACGGTGATATATATTACCACAACCTTGCCGTAATCTGCTACCTTGTAGCACTCGTCCCAGCCCTTTGACGTGACATTCTCGCCCTGGCTTACGGTTATGCCCTTGTCGTCAAAGCGGTAGCTCAGCTCGTCCTTATATACCGGGTTCTTGGCAATCTGGCGGCCTGCGCTCTTCCAGAGCATAATCGGCTGTATTATGGTGTAGATCGAGCCGAGCAGAATAAGCAACAACGTGCTCTGCAGTCCCATCTGTTTACATGTAATTCCAGCTACCACAAAGCAGCCTATGCCGAAGAGGAACATGATCACTCCCATAGGCTTGCGGTACGTGTTGTTGATGAGAAAGGAAAACATTTCCTTCCTCGTAAGCTTTACATTAAATTCTACCTTCATAATAGACCTCATTTCCATCAGATAATCATGGTGAGCTGTATTCTCTTCTTAGCCACGTCGACGCTCATAACCTTGACCTCGACTATGTCCCCGACGCTAACAGCCTCAAGCGGGTGCTTGATAAACTTCTTATCCGTTATCTGCGATATGTGCACAAGTCCGTCCTGATGTACTCCTATATCGACAAAAGCACCGAAATCTATAACATTTCTGACTGTTCCCTTCAAAATCATTCCCGGTGTCAGATCCTTCATCTCCATGACATCGGTTCTGAGTATAGGCTTCGGCATCTCATCTCTCGGATCACGTCCCGGCTTCTCAAGCTCCTTTATGATATCCCTGAGAGTGAGTTCTCCGACCTCAAGCTCCTTCGCAAGCTCAGGCACGTTCTTTACCTTGCCCGACAGTCCCTTCAAGCCGCCCGATGTGATATCCTGTGCGCTGTAGCCGAGCTTCTTTAAAAGCCTGTCCGCGGCATCGTAGCTCTCCGGGTGCACACTCGTGGCGTCAAGCGGGTTGCTTCCGCCCGTTATCCTCATAAATCCGGCACACTGCTCATACGCCTTAGGTCCTAGCTTGGCAACTTTCAGAAGCTGCTTTCTGTTGTCAAATCTGCCGTTCTCCTCCCTATACACGACTATATTTTTCGCAATAGTCTTGGAAATTCCTGAAATATACTCAAGAAGTGATGCCGATGCAGTGTTCAGGTCGACACCGACCTTATTAACGCTGTCCTCGACAACGCCCTCAAGCGCCTCGCCGAGCTTCTTCTGGTTCATATCATGCTGGTACTGTCCCACTCCGATTGATTTAGGGTCAATCTTGACCAGCTCCGCAAGCGGGTCCTGAAGTCTCCTCGCTATCGAAGCCGCACTTCTCTGTCCCACGTCAAAATTAGGGAACTCCTCGGTTGCAAGCTTGCTCGCCGAATATACCGAAGCTCCCGCTTCATTTACGATAATATACTGTACAGGTGTGTCGAGCTCCTTTAACAGCTCCACGATAACCTGCTCCGACTCTCTCGAAGCGGTTCCGTTTCCGACGGATATGAGTGTCACATTATATTTCTTTATAAGTTTTTTGAGCACTGCCTTAGCCTCTGTCACCTTGTTCTGCGGTGCAGTCGGGTAGATGACGGTCGTGTCGAGAACCTTTCCTGTGGCATCGACTACGGCGAGCTTACAGCCTGTTCTGAATGCCGGGTCCCAGCCGAGAACCACATGCCCCGAGATAGGCGGCTGCAAGAGAAGCTGCTCCAGATTTTTGCCGAATACCTTGATGGCTCCGTCCTCCGCGGTCTCCGTGAGCTGGTTTCTTATCTCCCTCTCTATCGACGGCGCTATAAGTCTCTCATAGCTGTCCTGTATGGTGTCCTTGAGGGTCTGCGTGGTATTCGCGTTGTCCCTTGTTATAATCTGCTTCTCAAGGTATGACAATATCTTGTCCTCCGGCGCCTCTATCTTCACCGTTAGTATCTTCTCATTCTCACCGCGGTTTACGGCAAGTACCCTGTGCCCTGCCATCTTAGCGACAGGCTCCGTGAAATTATAGTACATCTCGTAGACTGTCTTTGCCTCGGTATCCTTAGCCGATGAACTCAGTATACCCTCCTTGAAGGTCATCTCCCTTATTCTGGTTCTGTAATCTGCGTTGTCCGATATCGACTCTGCTATTATGTCCATAGCCCCTGCCACGGCTTCCTCGGGTGTATTCACGCCCTTCTCCTCACTGACGTAAGCCTCAGCCGTTTTAAGCAGCGGTTCCTTCGTCATCTGAAGGAGTATGACATTTGCAAGAGGCTCTAAGCCCTTCTCCTTGGCGATAGTCGCTCTCGTTCTTCTCTTCGGGCGGTACGGGCGGTATAAATCCTCAACCGCAACCATGGTCTCCGCCTTCTCAATCTGGCTCTTTAACTCCTCCGTCAAAAGCCCCTGCTCCTCAATGCTCGCAATAACCTGAGCCTTCTTATCCTCAAGATTTCTGAGATACTTAAGTCTCTCATCGAGGTTACGCAGCTGCTCGTCGTTCAGCGCGCCTGTGGCTTCCTTCCTGTATCTGGAGATGAACGGTATGGTGCAGCCCTCATCTATAAGCTTGACCGCCGCCTCGACCTGCCAATTCTTCACATTAAGCTCGGAGGCTATCGCCTTTATAATATCCATGTCAAAAAATTCCTTCCATTTTCCTTAATAATTTATCGCTGCCATAAAAGGCAGGGATAAAATACTGTTATACAGCTTTCTTTCATCATATTATATAGCATTTTTCCGACAATGTCTATTACAAACAATTCAGCCTGCGGCGGCAAATAATTTATTAAAAAAAGCTGCCTATGCACACGCCGGTGCAGGGCAGCTTAAATATTTCATGGAAAATTCTATGACTCGTAAAATGCCTTGTAGATTGCCTTGAACGCTCTCTCGAAGTCCTCCTCCTTAACACCTACGATGATGTTAAGCTCAGATGAACCCTGATCAATCATCTTGACATTGACATTCGCATCCGCAAGCGCCGTAAAGAGCTTGCCCGCTGTACCGTGGCTTGACTTCATTCCACGTCCGACAACCGCGATAAGTGCAAGTCCTGATTCAATCTCTATAGCATCAGGGTGTACATTTCTGTGAAGTCCGGCAAGCACCTCCTGCTCCTTCTCCACAAACTCATCCTGATGAATTACTATGGACATAGTATCAATTCCCGAAGGTGTGTGCTCGAAGGAAAGTCCCTGCTTCTCGAACACCTCCAAAACCTTGCGCCCAAAGCCTATCTCAGAATTCATCATATCCTTCTCGATACTTACAACAGTAAAGCCCTTCTTTCCCGCTATACCTGTTATGACATATTCAGGCTTACGGGAAGTGCTCTCAACTATCATAGTTCCCGGATCCTCAGGCTTATTGGTATTTCGGATATTAATCGGAATACCCTCCTTGCGGACAGGGAAGATGGACTCGTCATGGAGCACTGTGGCACCCATATATGAGAGCTCTCTGAGTTCCTTATAGGTTATTGTCACAATAGGCTTAGGATTATCAATAATTCTAGGATCAGCCACAAGGAAACCTGAAACATCAGTCCAATTCTCGTAGAGGTCAGCCTTGACAGCCCTCGCAACTATAGCTCCGGTAATATCCGAACCGCCGCGCGAAAACGTCTTGATTGTATCGTTAGGTCTTATTCCGTAAAAGCCCGGAACTACGGCTCTGTCAACCGTCAGCAGTCTCTCTGAGAGTACCTGATTTGTCTTTTTGGCGTCAAGATTGCCGTTCGTATCAAAGAAGATTACATCCTCAGCATCAACGAACTCATATCCGAGATAATTTGCAAGAATAATGCCGTTAAGATACTCACCTCTTGAGGCCGCATAATCGCGTCCAGCTCTTGCCCTAAAAGCAGCCTCAATATTCGCAAATTCCTTCTCAAGTGACAAGTCAAGACCAAGGTCATCTATAATCTCCTGATATCTAGCCTTGATATCCGCAAATATATCCGAAAAATCATATCCTTTTGACGCTACTCCATAGCAGTCATAGAGCATATCCGTAACCTTGACATCCTCCTTAAAACGCTTTCCCGGTGCAGAAGGCACAACATATCTCCTTGATTCATCCGCATGAATTATATCTGCGACCTTCTTAAACTGCTCTGCACTCGCAAGCGAACTTCCACCGAACTTAACAACCTTTAACATTTTTCATATCCTCCGTGTAGTCTAAGTTTCTATTTTTATAATTCTATTCTTATGGTATTCTTTATTCCCTTCAGACTGCAGACAGCCTTAGCGAACTCAGCCTCCTTGATAGAACCCGTGACAAATGCAAATTCCCCGTCAATCACATTATCACATATCGTCACGCCGCCAAAAAGCTTCTCAAGCTCTGCTTCCTTCTCGGCAGCATTGCCATCCATGCGTACATAGAAACTGTTTTCCACTTCATCAATCGATATAAGCTCCTGCTTTTCCTGTGACCAGCCATTATTCACATACTCCCCCGCATGACGCACTGCATCGACAATATCCGATACAACCGCACTCGCTGTAGGGAGCTTTCCTGCACCTGCCCCGTAGAACATCACGTCGCCAAGCATATTTCCCTTAACACACACGGCATTTACGACATCATGCACGGATGCAAGAGGTTTGCCATAGCGAAGCATTCTAGGTGTAACCATGACATACATGCCGTCAGGTGTAACACAGCTCTTAGCCACAAGCTTAATGGTAACGCCAAGCTTCGCTGCATAAGCGAAATCGTCCGCGCTCACCTTGGTGATACCCTCTGTATATACATTCTCAAAATCTACCTGTTTTCTGCTGATGATGGAGCTTAAAATGGCAATCTTACGTCCTGCATCAAATCCCTCAACGTCAGCCTCGGGATTTCTCTCGGCATATCCAAGTTTCTGTGCCTGTGCAAGCACCTCATCGTAGGACGCGCCTTCCTTCTCCATCTTTGTGAGTATAAAATTGGTAGTACCGTTCAAAATTCCCGATACCTCAAGCACCTCGTCGGCAGTGATACACTGCTCAAGCGGTCTGATAATCGGTATTCCTCCGGCAACACTCGCCTCGAAGAAGAAGTTGACATTCTTCTCCCCGGCAATTCCAAGCAGTTCAGCGCCGTGCTTTGCCACGAGCTCCTTATTGGAGGTACATACGCTCTTTCCCTTTAAAAGAGCTGACTTCACAAACGAATATGCCGGGTTGACTCCTCCCATCACCTCAACAACTATTGAAACCTCATCGTCATTGAGAATAATATTGAAATCATGGACAACCTTCTTCTCGATAGGTGTCCCCGGAAATTCCTTAAGGTCTAAAACATACTTGAGATTAATCTCCTGACCTGCGCTCTTTTCAAGCACCTTCGCATTTCTGCTCAGCACTTCAACCACTCCTGAGCCCACTGTACCATAACCTAGAACTGCTACATTTACCATTCTACTTTTCCTCCATCAGCTGCTTTGCATCTTCCGCTTCATCCGCGGTGAGTAAATTATGAATATCTATTATGAGTATAAGCTTCCCTGCTTTATTGGCAACCTTGACAAAATATGCCGTATCACGGTTGGTTGCAATACTTGGAAAGTCTCTTATCTCCTCTTCCTGAAGATCGTCAATCTCCTCCACCTCATCAACCTCAATGGCGAGTTTCATATCCGGAAGATTAGCAATTATAAGCTTGGTATCTCCTGGCGCCTGTGGGAGCTTGAACTTATCCCTAAGGCTGTATACGGGAATGATATCACCTCTCAGGTTGATAATTCCCTTGATACTGCTTGATGCATTTGGAACACGAACGATATCCTGATCCTTCTCAATAGCATTAACATACTTGATATCAATGCCATACAACTCATTTCCAACTCTGAATACAATCGGTTTTAAAGCCTCTGCCATGATAATCCTCCTTTATTCCTCTGTTGTTCCCTTTTTTCCAAGACTCAGCCATTTAAGATAAGCTCCCATAAAGCGGTCTAAGTCTCCGTCAAGCACTGCCTGTGCATTTCCCGATTCCTCTCCCGTTCTGTTATCCTTAACCATAGTGTATGGCTGAAGCACATAGCTTCTTATCTGGCTTCCCCAGCCGTTTTCCATAACCTCTCCGCGGATATCCGCTGTCTTTGCTGCATTCTCAGCCTGCTTGAGAAGGAAAAGCTTCGCCTTTAACATCTGCATCGCCTTGTCCTTATTCTGATGCTGTGAACGCTCGTTCTGACACTGGACAACCGTTCCCGTAGGAATATGTGTAATTCGTATGGCCGACGAAGTCTTGTTGATATGCTGACCGCCTGCTCCGCTTGAACGGTAGGTATCAATTCTAAGGTCGTCCTCATTGATATCAACGTCCAGATCCTCCTCTATGTCCGGCATAACATCACAGGATACGAAGGAGGTCTGTCTCTTACCCGCAGCATTAAACGGGGATATACGCACGAGTCTGTGTACTCCATGTTCCGATTTGAGATATCCGTAGGCGTTAAGCCCGTTCACCTGAATGGTGACTGACTTCACCCCCGCCTCATCTCCCTCAAGAAGATCGAGTGTCTCAACCGTAAAGCCCTTGCTGTTAGCCCAGCGGGTATACATTCTCAAAAGCATCGACGCCCAGTCACAGGACTCTGTTCCTCCTGCTCCCGCGTGAAGCGTCAGAATAGCATTGCACTTATCATACTCACCCGAAAGCAGCGTCTCCATCTGAAGCTTTTCGAACAGTGCCTCAAAATTATCGACAAGCTGACCTATCTCAGGTATCAGACTCTCGTCATTCTCCTCATATGCCATCTCAATGAATTCTTCTGCATCCGCCTTGTCCTTCTCAAGTTTATTAAAATCCTCTATATCAGCCTTGAGTCCCTTGAGCTCCTTCATGTAGCCATTGGATTTCTCTGGATTGTCCCAGAAATCCGGCTCCTCCATGTGTCGCTCAATCTCCTCAATCCTCTTTGACTTATTGACTAAGTCAAAGTGAATCCCTCAATTCGGTTAATGGCTGCTCATATCCGCCTAAGCGGAACTTAAACTGATCTAATTCGACCACTAATCTCACCACCTTAAATTTATTATTTTCAATTATACATAAAAGTATATTTTTTGCAATTAAAATTTTAATGTTTTAGCGTAGCGCAGTTATGCATTTCTCCCACAGCAGTTCTTGTACTTGAGTCCTGAGCCGCATGGACATGGGTCATTTCTCTGGATTTTCTTTTCCTCACGCTTGACAGGTGCCTTTACCGAACTTTCATCACGGTTGGTTCCGGTAACCTTTGCAACCTGCTCCCTCTTCTCAGTCTTCTGCTCAATCTTGACATGTGTCACAAGTCTTACCGTATCCTCCTGTATCCTTGCTATCATGTTATCGAACATGTCGTAACCCTGCATCTTGTACTCTACAAGCGGATCCTTCTGACCGTAAGCGTTCAGTCCGATACCCTGTCTTAACTGTTCCATATCATCAATATGATTCATCCAGTTAGTATCAATGGCTCTTAAAAGACATACTCTCTCTATCTCTCTGATGTGCTCAGGAGCAGGGAACTCTGCTTCCTTCTCGGCGTAGAACTTCACTGCACGCTCCTCAACGCCCTGAATGAGCTCCTTCTTGTTCTTATAACCGTCCTCAGGTGTGACAGGCTCAATAGGCACCAGTCTTATAAGGTTCTCGTTGAGCTCCGCATACTTCCACTCGGAAGGGTCTGCATCGCCGTTGATTGAGTAATCAATGTATCCCTCAATCTTGTCCTTCATCATCTTAATGATATCGTTTCTCAGGTTCTGACCGTCGAGAACCTTACGTCTTTCGGCATAGATTGTCTCTCTCTGCTCATTCATAACCTGATCATAGTCGAGAAGATTCTTACGAATACCAAAGTTGTTGGTCTCAACCTTCTTCTGCGCTCCCTCAATAGCCTTAGAGAGCATACTGTGCTCAAGTCTCTCATTCTCAGGGATTTTGAGTGCATTGAACATCGCCATAAGCTTGTCGGAGGCAAACAGTCTCATAAGGTCATCCTCAAGAGAAATGTAAAAACGTGAATCACCCGGGTCTCCCTGACGTCCTGAACGTCCGCGGAGCTGATTATCTATACGTCTTGACTCATGGCGCTCGGTTCCGATAATCTTAAGTCCGCCTGCTTCCCTTGCAGCATCGTCAAGCTTGATATCCGTACCACGTCCTGCCATGTTGGTTGCGATGGTAACTGCACCGTGCTGTCCTGCCTGTGCAACAATCTCCGCCTCGAGCTCATGGAACTTGGCATTGAGTACATTGTGCTTAATTCCTCTCTTTTTGAGAAGATTGCTTACCTCCTCAGACTGCTCAATGGTGATGGTACCTACGAGGACAGGCTGCCCCTTAGCATGCGCCTCAACCACATCCTCAACAACAGCATGGAGTTTCTCTTTTCTTGTCTTATATATAACATCATCGTAGTCAATTCTCGCTACCGGCTTGTTGGTCGGTATCTCGATAACATCCATTCCGTAAATTTCACGGAACTCCTTCTCCTCTGTGAGCGCAGTACCTGTCATACCTGACTTCTTCTCAAACTTGTTAAAGAAATTCTGGAATGTGATGGTCGCAAGTGTCTTGCTCTCACGTCTTACCTTGACATGTTCCTTTGCCTCGATTGCCTGATGAAGTCCGTCCGAAAAACGTCTGCCCGGCATGATACGTCCCGTGAACTCGTCAACAATAAGAACTTCGTTATCCTTCACAACATAGTCCTTGTCGCGGAACATCAGATAATGTGCACGGAGCGCAAGTATGACGTTATGCTGTATCTCAAGATTAGATGGGTCTGCGAGATTTTCAAGGTGGAAGAACTGCTCAACCTTTTTGGTACCCTGCTCGGTGAGATTTACGGTCTTGTCCTTCTCGCTTACCACGAAGTCTCCTGTCTCCTCAAAGCCGGCTCCCATGAGAATATCCATCTTGGATATATCATCATTGTTGCTGGTTCCCTTCTCGAGCTGTCTTGCAAGGATATCACATACCTCGTAGAGCTTCGTGGATGAATTTCCCTGTCCCGAAATAATAAGAGGTGTTCTAGCCTCATCAATAAGTACGGAGTCGACCTCATCGATGATGGCATATCTAAGATCGCGCAGAACCAGATTCTCCTTATAAACTGCCATGTTATCTCTCAGATAATCAAAGCCGAGTTCATTGTTGGTAACATATGTGATATCACACTTATAAGCTTCCCTTCTCTCCTCGGGCTTCATGTTGTTAAGCACGACGCCGACCGTCAGACCGAGGAAACGGTGAACCTGTCCCATCCACTCGGCATCACGCGATGCAAGGTAATCATTGACCGTGATGACATGAACACCCTTGCCCTCAAGTGCATTGAGGTATGCCGGAAGTGTAGACACGAGTGTCTTACCTTCACCGGTTCTCATCTCGGCTATACGTCCCTGATGAAGAATGATACCACCTATAAGCTGTACTCTGTAGTGCTCCATTCCGATGGAACGCTTGGCAGCCTCCCTGACTGTGGCAAATGCTTCCGGGAGAATATCGTCAAGTGTCTGTCCATCTGCAAGTCTCTTCTTAAACTCATCTGTCTTAGCCCTGAGTTCTTCATCTGTAAGAGCCTGCATTGAAGGGCGGAGTGCCTCAATCTTATCCACAATCGGATAAATTCTCTTGAGCTCATGCTCACTATGTGTTCCGAATAACTTCTGAATAATTCCCATTGATATTATCTCCTAAAAAATAAAAATGTCCCAATTATCAGTATTCTAACACTTATACATAGTGTTTGTAAAGGAAGTTTTCGTCTGCTCTTGGCAAAGAATTCCTAAATATAAAAACGGTTCCCACAGAACTGTCTGTGGGAACCGTCTCTAATCATATTAAATTCTAATCAAGCTCCGGCTCAATGAGTCCGTAAGTATTGCCCTTTCTCTTATAAACTACGTTAACCTCACCTGTCTCCGCGTTGGAGAATACATAGAAGTTATGTCCGAGAAGCTCCATCTGTATGCATGCCTCCTCAGGATCCATAGGCTTAATTCCGAATCTCTTGGAACGTACAATCTTAATCTCTGCTTCCTCCTCATAATCATTATCAATATAATCCTGAGTGAAAGCGGTTCCTGCTGCCTGCTTCGACTGTATAATCTTGGTCTTATACTTCTTAAGCTGACGCTCGATAACCTCCTCTACAAGGTCAATGGAAACATACATATCCGAGCTTGTCTGTTCCGAACGAATAATACTGCCCTTAACAGGAATTGTAACCTCAATCTTCTGTCTGTCCTTCTCAACACTGAGTGTTACGTTAATATCTACATCCTTATCAAAATACTTCTCAAGCTTTCCAAGCTTATTCTCAACTGCACTTCTTAACCCCTCTGTGACTTCGATGTTTCTACCGGTAATTGTAAAACGCATACTACCAACTCCTTTGCCCTTTAATCTATCAGATAGCTTTGATGTCATTCCGCCTAATTAACAAATCAACTCGTTAATTGTGTGAATATTTACTATCTAATATGTGAATATTATATCATATATCTGTAAATTTTCAAGAGAAATATGCATTATTCTATTAACTTTGTGTGAACATTTACTAAACAATAAATATTTACTAAAACTTCCCACACCGATATGGTGTGTTGAACCTTGAAAATTCAATATTTCAGCCAATAAAAAAGGCATAAATCTGTTCCGTTTGGTACAATGGAATTGACTAGAAACCATCTTTGCAAAGGAGATTTATGCC
>CAMEEX010000082.1 GCA_945915235.1 uncultured Clostridia bacterium
TTGTCTCTAAGATGAATAACTTCCTTAGAATTTACATATTTAATATCATCCTTTGTAATATCCTCAAGGGTCTCAATTGAGCCAAGTGAAATTGCATACTGCTCATCACCAAGCTTAACCATGAGTGCCTGAATAATTGCAAGTGTAAGAGGAAGTCTTACTATGAATGTGCTTCCCTCGCCAAGCTTTGTTTTAACTTCTACATCTCCTCCGAGAGCCTCTATCTTAGACTTAACTACATCAAGACCAACACCTCTTCCGGATACATCGGTTATCTTCTCAGATGTTGAGAAGCTTGGACGGAATAACAGGTCGATGATATCCTTATCTGTCATCGCTTCTGCCTGCTCCGGTGTGATAGTTCCCTTCTCTATAGCCTTCTTACGCACCTTCTCGACATCAATACCGTTACCATCATCACCCACCTCGATAACTACATTGTTTCCGTCCTGATATGCATTGAGGAAAATTGTACCTACCTCAGGCTTTCCTCTCTGTGCACGCAGGTCAGCATGCTCAAGTCCATGATCGGCGGAGTTACGAAGCAAATGCATAAGCGGATCACCAATCTCATCAATGACAGTACGATCAAGCTCCGTCTCCTCACCTGTCATGTACAGTTCCATCTTCTTATCAAGCTTCTTGCTGAGATCTCTGATCATTCTTGGGAATCTGCTTACAACAGTCTCAATAGGCACCATTCGAACATTCATAACGGATTCGTGAAGAGATGTAGTTACTCTCTCAAGATATTCTATCTGTTCATTGAAGTTCTGTCTGCCCGATACCGTGTTCTCACTTGTTGAGTTATTAATTGAAACAAGTCCATTCTTTGCGATAATAAGCTCACTCACAAGGTTCATAAGAGTATCAAGCTTATCGATATCTACACGAACTGAACGGTTTGCAACTGCCTTACCCGTCTTTGCGACCGGTGCTGCCTTCTTTTCCTCAGCCTTGGCAGGAGTCTGTGTTTCCTTATCATTATGAGTCTCCGCAGGTGTAGCAACAGTCTGTTGAACAGGTGTCTCCACCTTAACCTCCTCAAGTTCTCCACCTACAGCATCTTTTACCTCGGATACATTCTTTATTACACTGAGAACCTTATCAAAGCTCTCATTTGAAACTACGAAAATACTGAAATCAAATTCAAACTTCTCATCCTCAATGTCCTGTGTGGATGGGTCTGATTTGATGACTTCTCCGACTTCCTCAATTCCCTTGAATACAAGAAATGCTCTTGCTGCCTTCAATATACAGTTAGGATCAAGGTATACCGTAAAGCCGTATGCCTTCATTCCTTTCTTCTTTGCCTCATTGATAGCATGCTGCTCAAAATCCGCGAGCTGTATGTTCTTATACTTTGCAAGATCACCTGAAGCAGCTCCGTCAGCAGCCGGTGCTGTCTGTGCTGCAGGTGCAGCAGCCTGCTGTGTATTCTCAGGCATATTTCCCTCTGTCGCAAGGAACTCGTTTAACAGCTTAATGATAGCTTCATTGTCCTCTGTTCCCTCATCGGATGATTCCTGAATGTTGTTAAGATAGCTCTCAAGTGCATCAAGGCACTGGAAAAGTGTATCTACAAGGCTGGCAGTAACCTTCATCTTATCATTGCGGATCTCTGAGAACACATTTTCCATGTTATGTGTAAGGTTCTGCATTCTCTTATATCCCATTGTACCCGCCATTCCCTTGAGGGAATGTGCTGCACGGAATATCTCGTTGATTGTAGCTTTGTCCTCAGGCTCCTTCTCAAGCACGAGAAGAAGTTCATTAAGGTTCTGTAAATGTTCCTTTGTCTCATCAATAAAAATCTCTAAATACTGGCTTACGTCCATTTATCGCACCCCCGTGTTTCTTGTTATCGCATCAGCGATTTCTTCTAGTGGTTTCACTTCATTTACCAATCCTGCCTCGGCAACTGCCCTTGGCATACCGTAAACAATACTTGTCGCCTCATTCTGTCCTATAACATATATCTTTTTATGTTCCTTCAGCGCCTTTATGCCCTTCGTTCCGTCTGCCCCCATTCCGGTGAGAACAACACACACTATCTCATCATATGGAGAATTGACAAGCGACTCATACATGACATTCGCACATGGTCTCAATGCATCCACCGGCGGTTCATCTGAAAGTGCCACTTTCGTATCAGATCCCGATTTTACAAGGCGGAGATGCCTTCCTCCGGGAGCAATATATACCGTTCCCTTCGTGATGATATCGCCATTTTCGGCTTCCTTAACGGTTACCTTGCTTATCTCATTAAGTCTCATGGCGAGTGACTTGGTAAATCCTGCCGGCATATGCTGTACAACGACAACACCCGCATCAAGCTCTTTTGGAAGATAAGGTATAACCTGCTGGAGCGACTTAGGTCCTCCTGTAGAACATGCAAGAGCGACAACTCTGTTGGCATGATCCTTTTTGTATGCAGCCAGATTCCCCATTTTAACCGTCATGACAGGCTGTGAGGTTCTTGGCATGCTCACCGCTGAACTTCTATCCTCTCTTGCAGAACCGAAGGTTCTAAGAGATGTAGCCCTTGTGTTGATTGTCTGCGTAACAGGCATTGTACTGATAACCGAAGCCTTGGTACTACCTGCAGTGGCAACCTCAAGCATATCAAGTATTCTCTTCTTGAAGTCTTCACCTTTTGCCTCAATAAAGTTCTCAGGCTTCGTGACAAAATCAAATGCTCCAAGTTCAAGCGCTTTGATTGTCTCCTTAGCCCCTTCCTTCGCAACAGTGCTGACCACAATTACAGTTTCCTGAATACGGTTCTTCTGAAGCATCTCTAAAAGTTCAAGACCATTCATCTTCGGCATGTTGATATCAAGAATGATGGCGTCATACATCTTAGGATGACTCACAATTCTGTCAAATCCCTCAAGACCATCCCTGGCAAAATCTGCAACCTCATATTGTTTATTTGTTTTAATTATATCAGATATAACCCTTCTCATGAGTGCAGAGTCATCAATAATTAAAATTTTCTTTGCCATATATGCTAATTTCTCCTTTCAAGCTGCATCCGCTTGCGCTCCTCCTCGAAAATGAAGCGGATAAGTGCTTCTCTGTCATCATTTTTTACATTTTCAAAGCTCACCCTGTTATGGAAAATGTCTCTTCTTCCTTGTGGGTTCACAGAATCTATGATATCCGCGGTCACTTTAAGTTTCTGGGCAACCATGCCGAGCATATATTCGAGTTCAATATATACCCTGTCGCCCTTCTCGAATTTCGCTCCGGCAAACTTAATTCCGCCGCCGCTTATATCTATAGTCTGACCTTCAATGAGTTTTCCCTCCAGCACGGACTCAGGCAGTTCGCCAAGCCTGTCATACAATGCACCAATTTCTTTATCAAGTTTCATATATTTTACCGGCATTATGACATCATACCTGAAAAACTGTCGCCTCTGTACCTTTTTCAATGCGGTCTCAAGCTCTACCACCAATACAAAAAGGTTGTTTGTCTTATATCTGTCCACAACCTTTACCCTGCTGCGATACATCTTGGCCTTCGAATAAAAAAAAGCATCCAAACGCATACCCATCGAAAGGACAACCATTCGTCCTTCATTATATGGCATCGCAATCGACACTCTGTTTGCATCACCATCAACGTCATATATCTGGCTGAGATATGTGACCGTCTCTTTTTCCTTATTAGATGTAATCTCATTAAGCTCTAATTTACAGCCAGGAACTAATATTTTCTCCATGGTATACACTCCCTTTAGTTTCTTTTATTATGTCTTAGAATGTTGCTAAAGAAATTCCCGATACCCTTCTTATCCTTTGTATTGGAAACCTGTTCACTCACTCCGGTCAGTTTATTCATAACCTGTTCGTATGATTTTGCTGCCGCAGCGGTCGGATAAGCCTTTACAACCGGTGACTGCTTCATAATCGCCTTCACCACGAACTCATCTGTCGGAATACACCCAAGGTACTCTATCTTAAACTTCAGAAACCTCTCAACAACCGTGGACAGCTTTTCGTACATATTCGGCCCGTCATTGGCTGTTATGGTTCTGTTTCCAAGAAGCATAATCCTTGTACTATCCTTGTCAAATCCTTCAAACATGCTGAGTGCTTTCAGCAGTGCATAGGAATCTGTTATTGATGTCGGCTCAGGTGTAGCAACAAGAATGACCTCGGGACTCGCTGCAACGAATTCCAGCACACTGCTCGATATTCCTGCTCCGGTGTCAACTATAATTACATCCGCAAGGCTGTCAAGTTCCGATAGTTTTCCTACCAGTCTTCTGACCTCCTCCTTGTCAAGATCGCCAAGTTTGGCTATTCCGGAACCGCCCGACACAAACATAACCCCATCGGGTCCCTCACAGATAATCTCATTTATTTCCTTGCCTTTGAGCATCAAATCAGCGAGAGTATACTTAGGAATGGCTCCAAACATCACCTCAATGTTGGCAAGTCCAAAATCCGCATCAAATATAATTACCCTTTTGCCAAGTTTTCTGAACAGAAGTGCAAGGTTGATTGAACAGCTCGACTTACCAACACCACCTTTTCCGCTTGTAACGGTAATTATTCTCGCATGTTTCTGTGGTGCAGTGCCGCCGGACTGACTGACTTTGTTCTGTTGTTGTACCATCTGTCTTAATCTTTCAGCCTGGTCCATATGTACTCTCCTCCAATATCTTCATGTATATACTTAAATTAATCCTGATTGTCCTGTACTTCTCCGGTTAAGAGACGTTTTGCCAGTTCCTGCACATCGACAACACTGATATCCTCCGGTACAGCCTGTCCGCTGGTCACATACGAAAGAGGAGCCCCTGTATGCGCTCTTATATTCAGTATATTTCCATATGCATTTGTCTCGTCAAGTTTTGTAAAAAGAAGACGCACATCCTTAATATCCTTATATGCATCCGTAATATTGAGCAAATCTCTGTACTTTGTCGTAGCACTCAGAACAAGAAATTTGTCAATATTGACATCCAGACCCGCATTCTCGGTTGTCATAAGAATTTCTTCAAGCTCTCCAAGCTGTTCCGTATTCCTGTGCGATCGTCCGGCAGTATCAACAAATATAAGATCATACTCACTATATTTTTTTATTGCTTCGACAAGTTCTTCCGGCGTAAAAATAACGGAAACAGGGACATCAAGTATGCCGGCATAGGTATTAAGCTGTTCTACAGCAGCAATTCTATATGTATCCGCCGTTATCATGGCTACCGAAAGTCCCTTATTAATCTTAAACTCAGAAGCGAGCTTGGCAATTGTGGTTGTCTTTCCGACACCGGTAGGTCCAAGGAAAAATACAACTGTTCTACCGTTTTCGGTGTCTATCGCAGCAGGCTCCCCCAGTTTTAATATAATCTTCTGATAAACGGCCAAAATAATATTATCAATATTGGCCTCTTTTTTAAGCGATGAGTCAATATCTTCTATTATCACATTCGCAAGTCTCTCGTCAACTTCCGATTCGATAAGCTTGTTATAAACCATTCTGAGGTACTTTATATTGCTGTTTTCCCTCAACTCATCGCTCTCTTCATCATTCTTTTTCTGCAATGCACTGTTTTCCGCCCTCAGCTTGTCGTCCTCGTTCTTCTTTATCTGATCAGCCAGAAGGTTATGCAAAGTATCCAATTTTTTTTCTATCGTAGCTTCCGTCAATGCGTTAATAGCGGCAAAATCAGGGACATCCTTTGAAGGCTGTCTGTTTTCAATGGGCAAACTCTGCGATTGATTTTCCTTTTCCTCAAGAGCTGCCGTTATCTCTACAAAGTCTTTCTTAAAAATTCTTGCAAGCCCTCTCTGCTTTACAGTCTTGACATTGAGCACAACTGCCCCCGAGCCAAGCTCTTCCTTAGCCTTGAGTACCGCATCTGTCTCTGTTGCTGCCGTATATTTTTTAACTATCATTTATGCAGTCACCATCCCAACTGATTGTAGTTCAACACTTGACTCTATCTCATTATATGAAACAACCGTCAAATCCTTCACATAATCGTTTATCAACTTCTTAAAGTATATTCTAACAATAGGTGATGTTATAATTATAGGCGACTTGCCCATATTCTCGAGCTTTTCAACTTCCTGTTTTACGGAATTTACTATCTTCTGGGTTCTGTCAGGCGCAAGTGTGAGATAAGCTCCCTGCTCCGTCTGCTTAACGGCACCCATTATCTCCTGCTCTACAGTAGGGTCAAGTGTGACAACACTTGTCGTCTCATTTTCCGAAAAATACTTGTTTGATATTGCTCTTTTAAGGCTCTGCCTTGCAGACTCGGTCAATATATCAGGGTCATGTGTGGTAGCCGCATGGTCTGCCAGAGTTTCAAAAATCGTGAGAAGATCTCTGATTGAAATTCCCTCCTCAAGAAGATTCTGGAGTACCTTCTGTATCTCACCTACATTCATAAGCTTAGGCACAAGCTCCTCGACGAGAGTAGGATTGTTCTCCTTGAGGTTGTTGATAAGGTTCTGTGTATCCTGTCTTGTGAGAAGTTCTGCGATATGTGAACGCACAACCTCAGTCAGGTGGGTTGCAATGATTGAAGGCGGGTCAACCACAGTGTAGCCAAGTGACTCTGCACGCTCTCTCTGCCCTTCGGTTATCCATATAGCCGGAAGATGGAAAGACGGCTCAAATGTAGGTATGCCTGTGATTTCCTCCTCGACATATCCCGGGTTCATCGCCATATAGTGGTCAAACAAAATTTCACCCTCGCTGACCTGGATGCCTTTAATCTTAATTATGTACTGGTTAGGATTGAGCTGAATGTTATCCCTGAGTCGTATAATAGGCACAACTGTTCCTAGTTCTATCGCAATCTGCCTTCGTATCATAACAACTCGGTCAAGCAGATCGCCTCCCTGACTGGCGTCGGCAAGAGGAATAATTCCGTATCCGAACTCAAGCTCAATCGGGTCAACCTGCAAAAGTGAGGTGACATTCTCCGGTTTTCGTATCTCGTTTGCCTCCTCGTCGGCAATATCAGCCTCCTGTTCAATGGAACCGATAGCCATTCTTTTCTTCTGCGTATTGCCCCATACTATGAGCAATATACCAAACGGCACGAAAATATACCAAGGAAGAGGTGTTACAACTCCAAGGAAAATCATTGCTCCACCAACCATAAAGAATGCCTTAGGCATGGAGAACAGCTCCTCGACGAGCTCCTGTGTGAGATCCTTGTCCTTGGTTGCCTTGGTGATAATGATACCTGTCGACAACGATATGAGAAGTGAAGGTATCTGACTGACAAGTCCATCACCGATTGTGAGAATGGTGTATGTGCTGAGCGCATCGTTGATGCTCATGCCCTTACGCATAACACCCATGATCACTCCACCGACAATGTTGATAACCGTGATTATGAGGCCCGCGGTGGCATCTCCCTTAACGTACTTCGTAGCACCGTCCATAGCTCCGAAGAAGGAAGATTCCTGCTGTATTTTCTCTCTTCTTGCGATAGCTTCCTTGTCAGTGATGGCACCTGTGTTCAGGTCGGCATCAATAGCCATCTGCTTGCCGGGCATGGCATCAAGTGTAAATCTCGCAGTTACCTCGGCAACTCGCTCGGTACCTTTGTTGATAACGAGGAACTGCACCAAAATAAGGATGAGAAATACGATGATACCTATAACTAGGTCGTTTCCTCCTACGAACTCACCGAATGCTCGCACGACATTACCCGGATCACCTGTTCCTATTATGAGCTTCGTAGACGAAACGTTGAGTGAGATACGAAATATTGTCGTGAAAAGCAGGATTGTTGGGAAAGCCTGCATATCAAGCGGCTCCTTCGAGAATAAAGCCATAAACAAAATAACGAGCGCAACCGCCATATTGAAGGCAAGGAGTACATCAAGCAGCGCACTTGGAACCGATACAATAAGGAAAACAACGGCTGCAAGAATATACAAACCGACAAACAAATCTGATTTTTTCATGTTCTCCACCTTTCACTAGCTTAGGACACTACATGAACTATGTCCTTTTATTCTTAATATTATATACAAATGCCAGAACTTCTGCAACTGCCTGATACAATTCCGGCGGAATTTCCTCATCTAATTCTACATTATAATACAACATTCGTGCAAGAGGTTTGTTCTCAACAATCTCAACATTGTTCTCCTTCGCGATTTCCTTAATCTTAGCTGCGAGGAAATCTTCACCCTTTGCCACAACCACGGGAGCCTTTCCCTTATTCTGTTCATACTTAAGTGCAACCGCAAAATGTGTCGGGTTAGTGATTACAACATCTGCCTCAGGTACAGCCTGCATCATTCTTCGTCTGGATGCTTCAGCCATCTTCTGACGCTGCTTCTGTTTCACCTCGGGACTTCCCTCAGTATTTTTCCACTCGTCCTTGACCTCCTGCTTGGTCATCATCATGTCCTTTTTGAATTTACGTTTTTCATAGACATAATCAATAATTCCAATTATAACATATATGACGCATATGACGGTGCCTATATCAAAAATAATATCTCCCAACAGCATTATCGCAGATGTAAGAGATATATCATACAGCTTATATATATCCGACATTCTTGTTTTTAGCTTGTTATAAGCAACAATGCAGATTACCGCAAGAATAACAATCTGTTTTAATAACCCCACCAGTGTCTTAACCGAGAAAATTCTCTTTACACCATTTATAGGATTAAATTTACTCAATTTAGGGTGTAACGGTTTAGATGTAGGTCTCCATTTTACCTGTACAACCTCAATGACGAATGCTGCCACCACCCCCACTGCGAAGAACGGAAGAAGCATCATCAACATATCTAATGATGCCGATTGAATAACATTAATTGTGTACTGCATGTTAAACTCTCCATGCGTACTCTCAAACAGATCGCCAATCAGGGTATAATTTTTCTGAAAGCACTGAATAAACTTCTCTCCCATGCTCCCAACAGTAAACCTCAACACCATGAACAGGCACAGCAGCATTACCGATGAAGTCAAATCCTTACCTTTTGCTACCTGACCCTCTTTACGGGCATCGGAAAGCTTTTTGGATGTAGGCTCCTCTGTTTTCTCGCCACCCGGTCCGTCCTTGGCAAAAAACTGCAATGAAAAAGCCGGACACACAATAGTTTGTCCCATTCCTCTTCCATAAGCTGTCATTTCTGCAAATTGTCTGTCATGTTCAAACCATGTCACCCGGCATACATTCCTTTCACTATATCTACAATATTGCCCTTCATTGTTTCCATAAGAAAATTTGCCACTGACGGGAGCATTGATACCGTCAGATACATAACGAACAGTCCAACAAGAATCTTTAGCTGCATTCCTATCGCAAACATATTCATCTGCGGTGCAATCTTAGCCATAATACCGAGTATACAGCTCATTAACATCAGTGTGATAAAAACCGGAAGTGCAATACGAAAGCCAATTACAAAGTAATTTGCAATAAATTCAATCACCGAATTGTACATTGACGGTCTGACAACCGCCGCCCCGACAGGGATTATCTTATATGTATCCACTATCGCCTGTATCAGAAATCTGTGCAGACCTGACGCCATCATCAACAGAAGCGTTACATAATAATACAACTGTCCTGACAGGTTAACCTGCATCTTCGTAGCCGGATCATACATTGTAGCCATAGCCAAACCTATATTGACATCTATTATATGTCCTGCAAAATGAACCGCCTGCATACACAGATTGGCGCAAAAACCTATAGAAAGTCCGACTACCGACTCTTTAAGCACAAGAATCGCATATCCAATGACACCATCATATGAATAACTCTGCTCCGGGAATACACACATTATGATATAAGACAGAAACACAGCCAATCCCAGTTTTGTCCGCGTCGGAACATTGCTCATTGAAAAAAAAGGTGCCGTATAGATAAAACTCGCCACACGAACCAGTATTAATAGATACAATTCCCATTGTGCAAATAAAGCATCAGCATTTATTGTCATAAAATCTTAGTCTCCAATAGTTACATATGCATAAAGAAAATCAAAAACCGCACAGCGAATTAAACGATCCCCAAAGGCTGTTCATAAACTCAGTAAGATTGTTTCCAATCCACCCTGCGACAAGCATAAGCGTTAAAAAAACAGCTATTATCTTTGGCACAAAAGTGAGCGTCTGCTCCTGAATAGACGTGATTGTCTGAAACAAACTGATTATCAATCCAACAATCGGTGATACAAGAAGAAGCGGCGCAGAACATTTAATTACAAGAAAAAGTGCTTCACGCATTATATCAATTACCTGCTGTTGTGTCATATTGTCCTCCTTTTCTTCTAATACCAAATCAGCCCCCACCAAAGTGGAGGCAGTATCTCTGTGCCCTTATTTAATGATAAAAAGTCTTAACAAGATTTCCGATAACAAGGTTCCAGCCATCAGCGATAACGAACAGAAGTATCTTAAACGGCATAGAAATTGTAGTCGGTGGAAGCATCATCATACCCATGGACATAAGTGTCGACGCTACTACCATATCAATTACAATAAATGGAATATATATCAAAAATCCAATTATAAACGCGGTTCTAAGCTCACTGACAATAAAGCTCGGGATAAGCACCAATGTAGGAATATCTTCCTCCGTCTGGACATCCTGTGTTCCTGCAATCTCAAGAAACATCTTGATATCTTTTTTGCTGGTCTGGCCAAGCATAAACTCTCTTATCGGAACCATACCTTTTTCCAAAGCTTCCTCTGTTTTAATCTCTCCGGCTGCAAGTGGCTTAATCGCATCGTTGTACACCGTGTTTAATGTCGGTGCCATGATAAAAAATGTCAAAAACAGCGCCAAACCAACGATTATCTGGTTTGGTGGAACCGTCTGTGTGTTAAGCGCCGCTCTCGTAAAATGCAGTACTATTATAATTCTCGTAAAAGACGTCAGCATTATGAGAATCGACGGTGCCAGTGAGATTACTGTAAGAATTCCAAGCATCTGAAGAACACTGGCCATATTCTCATCACCTGCCGCAACACCTATCGTGAGCAGATTATAATCCTTATCTTCCGATGTCTGGTTTTCTCCTCCAAGTGTTCCGGTCACACTCGTCCCTTCAGCTGCATATACAGGTCTTTCCGAGCTCATAAGCAGGATAATAAAAACAAGTGTGAAGAGCATAAGAAATCTAAACACATTCTTCTTAAAGTTCTTTCTAGTGTACATATTTTTTACCTGTCTTCCTGCTTATCGTCCTGCTCTTTTTTCCTGAATCGGTTGAGAATATTCTCAAATTTTTCATTGGTGACATTGCTCTGTGTTCTGACGACAATCTCATTCTTGTCAATCTCACCTAACAATGTGACTGTATCCTTACAAACCGCAATGGCAAAATACTTATCGCCCGTGCGGACAATCTGTATAAGCTTGCTCTGCGAAAGACGCATTGTGTCGATAACCTGTATGTTATCTCCGGACATATGCCCCTTCTGGTAGTTTCCAATAAAACGCGTTGTAAGGTATGTCATGACAAGCACAATGATAAACAGCACTGCCACAGTAAAAAGCTGTGCAATGCCGTTCACCCCTGTAAGAAGCGCTATGTACAACACTAACCTACTACCTTTCTAACTGCCTCTAATACACGATCCTGCTGGAAAGGCTTTACAATAAAGTCCTTTGCGCCCGACTGAATGGACTCAATAACCATAGCCTGCTGTCCCATAGCAGAACACATAATAACCGTAGCTGATGGATCGGTAGCCTTAATAGCCTTGAGTGCCTGAATTCCATCCATCTCCGGCATCGTAATATCCATAAGTACGAGATCCGGCTTAAGCTCGTTATATTTTTCTACTGCCTTAGCACCGTTCTCTGCCTCACCTACTACATTGTAGCCATTCTTTGTAAGAATGTCCTTAATCATCATTCTCATGAAAGCTGCATCATCGCATATTAATATATTCTTTGCCATAAAATTTCTCCTCTTGGTAAATAATATTCATTAAAACAATTACACATATTATACTATATTGTAATCATTTTTGTATACATTTTTTTATTATTTTATAATTTCCGTAATCTTTATTCCGAAGCTTTCCTCGATTACCACAACCTCACCCTTGGCAACATACTTACCATTTACAAGGACATCTATAGGTTCGCCTGCAATCTTGTTAAGCTCAACAATTGTTCCGGGAGCAAAATCAAGTATCTCCTTAATGGACTTCTTGGTGCGTCCCAACTCAACAGTAACCTCGAGTGGTACATCCATAATAAGTCCGATGTTCTCCGGCTGTCCTCCCGCTCCAACGCTTCCGGTAAATGGCTGGAATGAAGCAGGCTGCACATTTGGCATAGGCTGTACAGGCGGCTGGTATCCACCCATAATCTGTGGCTGTGGATATGGCATTGCCGGCTGCATATAGCCTCCCATCGGCTGTGCATATGGATTCATAGGTGGCTGCTGATATCCATTCATATCTCCATAATTTCCCGTATTCATTGCTGCAGGCGCAGGTGCAGGCTGCGGTGCAGGCTGTGGAGCCGGTGCAGGTGCAGCAGAATTATCTGTTGTTGAGGACTCTGATGCAGAATGCATTCCAAATATCTCATAGAGAGATTTTGCAAAATCAAACGGATACAACTGCATTATCTCACTGTCGATAAGGTCTCCGATAAGCATCTTAAACGAAACCTTTACAAATTTAGATTTAAGGAAATCAGGAAGTTTCCCTGTATTCATGCTCTCATTTAAGTCAATTACCTCTGCGATTGGCGGGCTGATATCAATCTTCTTGTTGAGCATTGATGACATAGAAGTGGAAGCACTTCCCATCATCTGGTTCATAGCCTCACCTATTGCACTGAGGTGAAGTTCAGTAATAGGCTCATCAGATGCGACACCCGGACCACCCATCATAAGGTCTGTTATTATCTTTACATCATTTTCTTTAAGTACAAGTACATTGTTGCCGTCAAGACCTTCTACATATTTAATCTGAAGAAAAACGCAAGGTCTGTCATAGGAATCTGCCAACTCATCCCAACTTACATACGATACATTAGGCGTAGTAATTGTTACAGTCTGGTTAAGCAGCATTCCAAGTGTTGTTGCCGCAGAACCCATACTGATATTAGAAATCTCTCCAATGGCATCCTTCTGTTCTTCTGTAAGAAACTGCTCATCGTCCGGTGCT
>CAMEEX010000083.1 GCA_945915235.1 uncultured Clostridia bacterium
TTCCACAGGTATACCAGAACATATACATATTCTTCCCATTCCCTTACGCAATCAACGCGATGCGTGAGACTGTTGCAGGAATGTATGGTTCAGCTTATATCACCAACCTTGCACAGCTTATGATATTCGTTGTAGCAGCACTTGTAATCGGACTTGTAATACGAATACCGTTTATGAAGATTAACCACTTCGTTGAGGAACGTATGGAAGATACGGGAATGATGTGACAATAACAATTGCAAAACTCTGTGTGCGACACCCGTACGTTGTGTAATTTTACTAGTACCCTTCCGGACACGTTCGCACTCCTTGAAAGCCGTAGCGGTACATAAGCGGCTAAAATACAGCCGCTAAGGACATTAGTTCGCGTAGCGAACTATTATGGCGTTCAAAAGGTCCGGCAGTGTACTAGTAAAATTACACAACTGTTTATTGGCACATTTGAGTTTGGCAATTACCTAATTGAAGTAATTGTGAAATTCAGGTTATGAATACTTGACACTGTGTAATAAATTCATTTTCACAATTTTAAATTAAACAAATCGATTATAGCACATTCAAATATGAATGGCAATTTTATCAGGGGTTGAAAAGGAGGAAAAGAAGGGGCGGAGGGTATACTACTTCAATTTGATTAGAGTGGGTGTGAGAGATTTGATATAGGAGTAACTTATAACCATGTATTTGCTATCAATATTAGACAAGGGCGGGGTAACATAGTATAGTAGTAGGAAATTAAAGCAGACAAAAAAGTTTGGAGAGATGCGGATATGACAAAGTACATTATAAAAAGAGCAGGTATTGCGGTTGTCGTGTTTTTGGGAATTACACTTTTGGTGTATGTGCTGATATCACTTACGCCCGGAAGTCCGGCTGAGATGATGGTCGGAGGGGATTTGAGCAAGATATCGCCCGAGAAGGTCGCGGAGGTGGAAAAACAGCTCGGACTTGATAAGCCGGTTTTCGTCCAGTATATAAAGTGGCTTGGGAATGTGTTGAAGGGTGACTTCGGTACATCATATAAGACCTCAAAGCCGGTGATAGACGAGATTATCCCAAGGCTCAAGCCGACACTGATACTCACGATAACCTCGACGATAATTTCACTTTTGATAGCGGTTCCGCTCGGAGTTGTCTCAGCGTACAAACCGTATTCAGCGTGGGACTACATATCATCGGCGCTGGCATTCCTCGGAACGAGCGTGCCGAACTTCTTCATCTCGCTCATACTGATTTTCATATTTGCGGTTAAGATTAAGCTGCTTCCGGTCAGCGGAATGTATGCTACCTCGGCAAACCAGAACATCGGCTCGCTGATTGTACACCTGATACTCCCGATGACGGCGCTGTCGTTACAGTCGGTCGGAGGAATTTTAAGACAGACAAGAGGAAGCATGCTTGAGGCACTGCACGGCGACTACATCAGGACGAGCAGGGCGCTCGGAGTGTCGGAGGTGAGAGTGGTTTTCAGACATGGACTCAGAAATGCATTGCTGCCGGTGCTCACGGTGATAGGAGGAAGGCTTCCGTTTATCATAGGCGGTGCGGTCATAACGGAACAGATTTTCTCGTGGCCGGGACTTGGCTCACTCATGGTCACATCGATTACAGGAAGAGATTATTCGGTCATCATGGGAATAACGGTTTTCATCGCAGCGGTGGTTCTTATAGGAAATATAATCATTGATATCTGCTACGGTCTGGCAGACCCGAGAATAAGGCAGAGCAGAACATAAAGTGACAGGAGGAACGAAGATGGCAAAGGAAAAGAAGGACAGCTATCTAAAGGACGCGTTCAGAAGGCTGAAAAGACATAAGCTGGCGATGATAAGTCTGGCGGTGCTGATTATCGAGGTGCTCATCGTGCTGATAATGCCGCTGTTTTACAAGGTTGACCCTAATGCCAACGCGGGTGTTGGCTTTTACGCAAAGCCGTCGGCGCAGCATCTTCTCGGAACCGACCAGGTCGGAAGGGACGTGCTCGCGAGGGTTCTCTCAGGCGGAAGAATATCACTGCTTATCGGCTTTCTCTCATCGATAATATCCATGGTGCTGGGAGTTCCGCTCGGACTGGTGGCAGGATATTATAAGGGTGCGTTTGAGCAGATTATTATGAGACTTACGGAGATATTCCAGACGATACCTACTATGGTACTCATGTTGGTGCTCGTGGCGATATTCAGCCCGTCGGTTCCGCTTCTAATAGCGATAATCGGAGTTCTCGGCTGGACAGGCTACGCAAGACTGGTGTACTCCTCGGTGCTTGCGGTAAGCCAGAAGGAGTATGTCGAGTCGGCAAGGGCTATAGGAGAGAAGGACAGAAGGATTCTTGTAAAATATATTCTTCCGAATGTCATAACTCCGGTGCTCATATCCTTCACCTTCGGAATTGCGGGGGCAATTCTAGAGGAGTCGGGTCTAAGCTTTTTGGGACTTGGAGTTCAGATGCCTCAGGCATCATGGGGAAACATTTTAAATTCGGCAAGAAATATCACGGTGCTGTCGGCGTATGCATGGTGCTGGATACCGGCAGGAGTTGCGCTTGTAATCACTGTATCGGCAATCAATTTCCTCGGGGACGGAATCAGAGATGCGCTCGATACAAGTATAAAAATATAATCACAGGGAGGAAGAAAAGATGAAAAGAAAAGGATTTTTTAGGAAGGCACTGGCACTCACACTCACGGCTGCGGCATTTACACTGACTGCATGCGGCGGCTCACAGACACAGGGAGGCACGGTAAGTCAGAATGAGACGACCGACAAGGTCGTAACCTATGCGACGAGCACGGTGTGGGACGGATTTAACTATTTTGCGACAACCAACACGAACACTGACGAGGTTATAGAGTTTCTGTATGACAAGCTTTTTGACATGAACGCGGACGGAACGATCCAGCCAAGACTTGCCAACTCCTACGAGGTGAACGGAACATACGATGTATACACACTGCATCTTAACGAAAATTCCTACTGGCATGACGGCGAGAAGGTTACTGCGGACGATGTCGTATACACCTTACAGCTCGCATCGACGGCAGACCAGTCGTGGGTGAGACGTGACACGATAATCGCAGGAACAGACGACAGCGGTGTTGAGCTCTCAGAGGACTCAATAGAAGTCAAGGCGCTTGATGATTACACCGTTCAGTTTACACTCAAGGCACCGACGGACGAGCTCACTTTCCTCATGGATCTCAAGTACTGGTTTATCGTACCGAAGCACATTCTCGGACAGTATGCGGACGCAGACATTCTCACCGCAGGCTACTGGGACGCACCTGTGGCATCGGGACCGCTCAAGTTCGACAGCCAAATACAGGGCGAGCGCTTTGAGCTTGTTAAGTTCGACAATTACTATCTCGGTGCGGTTGATTTTGACAGGCTTGTTGTAAGATTAATGGACGCATCGGCTATCACGGCGGGAATTATGAGCGGAGAGGTTGATTTTACCAAGTCACTTGTGGCTCTCGATGTAAAGTCACTTGAGAACACCGGAAACTATGTGATAGAGAGTATTCCTTCGTTTGCATACCAGAACCTTGTAATAAATCTTTCCGATTCGCTGTTTAGCGATGAGAAGGTACGCGTGGCGATCGCGAAGGCGGTGAACAGACAGTCGATAGTTGACAATATATATCTTGGCTATGGTCAGGTTATCAATTCACTATACCCGGAGTCACACCCATATTACAACAGCGAGGTCACATCACAGTATGACCCTGACGGCGCAAAGAAGCTTCTCGAGGAGGCAGGCTGGGATTTCGATACGGTTATCGAGTTTCAGGTGCCTACGGGAAATGAGGCGAGAGTGCAGTCATCACTTCTCATTCAGCAGGATTTAGAGGCAGTCGGCATAAAGACAAGCATTGTGAGCTACGATTTTGCTACGGTTCTTCAGAACATGAGGGACGAGAAATTCCAGATAATGCTCATGGGTGCCGAGGGTACGGCAGCTCCGAACTCATACACGGGAACGATAACATATTTTTCACACACGACGGACGAGGAAATTCTCGCGGATATCAATAACGGTGCGGCAGTGCTCACCTATGATGAGAAGAAGGGCTATTACGATGACCTCCAGCTTCTCCTCATAGAGAAGGCTCCGATACTCTATATGTATTCGCCAAATTCACTCATCGTTCACTCATCAAGAATAAGTGCGGATTTCACAAAGCTGAACGTGAACATGAATAAGCAGATATGGACATGGAAGGTTGACAAATAAGATACTTTATTAAGTAAAGAAAGGGTGTATTGCTGATGGCTGAGGATTTGCTCAAGGTTTCTGACCTTGTTATACAGTTTAAAACAAAAAAAGGAACGCTCACTGCGGTTGACCATGTGAATTTTACCGTAAAAAAAGGTGAAATACTTGGTCTCGTGGGCGAGTCGGGCTGTGGCAAGAGCGTCACGAGCATGCAGATACTCGGTCTGAATCCCAAGGAGAACACACAGGTTCCCGAAGGAGAGATTTTATTCGAGGGGCGTGATCTGTTAAAGCTTACACAGAAGGAGCTCAGGGCTGTCAGAGGTGAGGAGATATCCATGATTTTTCAGGACTCACTCACCGGACTTGACCCGGTCATACCGATAGGAAAAATTCTTGTAGAAGCCATCAGGGCACACCACAAGGAGATAAGCAAAAAGGACGCATGGAACAAGGGCGTGAAGGTCTTAGAGAGCGTCGGAATACCTTCCCCGGAAAAGCGCATGCATGAGTATGCACACCAGTTGTCGGGCGGTATGAGACAGAGAGTGATGATAGGTCTTGCGCTGCTAAATGACACCAAGCTTGTCATAGCCGACGAGCCTACGACGGCACTCGATGTCACCATACAGGCACAGATACTCGACCTGTTGAAAAAGAGGCAGGAGGAGAAGGAAAACTCAGTCATTCTCATCACCCACGACATGGGCGTTGTGGCTGAGATGACGGACAGAATAGCGGTAATGTATGCCGGAATGATTGTAGAGCTGGCATCGACGAGGGATATATTCACGGACGCAAAACACCCGTACACGCAGGGACTTCTAAAGGCCATTCCAAAGCTTGACCAGCCGGACAACGAGAAGCTGTACATAATAGAGGGAACGGTTCCGCCTCTCGGACAAAGAGGAGATGGCTGTCCGTTTGCCAACAGGTGTGAATATGCGACCGAGAGGTGCAGAAACGAGCGCCCGGAGCCGCACACGGATAGTAACGGGCACATGGTAAGATGCTTCAGGGCTGAGGAACAGGACAAGGAGGTGTAGGCATGGCAGAGGAAATTCTAAGAATAGAGGATCTTTCAAAGGAATTTGTTGTAAAAAAATCACTGTTTGGAAAGCCACAGCAGACCCTCAAAGCTGTAAGCCATGTAAATCTTACAATCTACAAGGGCGAGACAATCGGAATAGTCGGCGAGTCGGGCTGCGGAAAATCGACACTCGGAAGAACGATACTGAGGCTTGTCGATGCGACCTCGGGTCATATATGGTTTAAAGGAACGGACCTCAACTCACTGTCAAAGGAGGAGATGAGGCAGATGCGAAGAAAGATACAGATAGTCTTTCAGGACCCTTATGCATCGTTAAATCCGAGAGCCACGGTGAGAGAGCTTATAAGAGGACCGCTCGACGCATTTGAGATAGGCACTCCCAAGGAGAGGGAGGAGGAGGTCGAGGAGATGGCAAAGAGGGTCGGAATTGATGTGGATTATCTTGACCGATATCCTCACGAGTTCTCGGGCGGACAGAGGCAGAGAATTGTGATTGCCAGAGCGCTCATTTTAAAGCCGGAATTTCTGGTATGCGATGAGCCGGTGTCGGCGCTCGACGTGTCGGTCAGAAGCCAGGTGCTGAACCTTTTGAAGGATCTGCAGAAGCAGATGAATCTGACCTGCATCTTTATCTCGCATGACCTCAGCGTGGTAAAATATGTGAGCAACAGGATTGCGGTTATGTACCTTGGACATGTGATTGAGCTCGCAAACAAGGACGACCTTTACAACGAGCCGCTCCACCCGTATACGCAGGCGCTTATGTCTGCCATACCTGAGCCGGACGTGAACCACAAGAGAAAGAGCAGACCTCTCTCGGGGGACGTTCCAAGCCCTATAGACCCGCCGTCAGGCTGTGTGTTCCACACAAGATGCCCATACGCAACGGACAGATGCAGCATGAACGCACCCGAGCTTGCATGTGCGGACAATGAGAAGGGACATTATTTTTCCTGCTACTATCCGCATGTTTTGAGCAAGGTGGCAGATTACATTTAGAAATGAAAATTCCTGAAATAACTATAAAATAGAAAAGAGGATTGACATGGCAGAGGTAACGGAAAGCTTTATTGATGAGTGGATACAGAACCACAAGGAGGAGATGATTGAGGAACTCAAGCTGTGGGTTTCACAGCCATCGGTCTCGAGAGCGGATTTATATAAGGAGGGAGCTCCTTACGGTCCGGATTGCAGAAAGATGCTCGATTTAGCCCTTGAGCGTGGAAAAAAATACGGCTTTGGGGTCAAGGAATATGAGGGCTACACGGGCGAGATTGCATACAGCAGCAGGGATAAGGAGATTGGCTTTGTGTGCCACCTTGATGTCGTGCCGGAGGGAGACCACTGGATATATGAGCCGTACAAGCCGGTGCTTGAGAATGGTTTTCTCATAGGCAGAGGTGTGGGTGACAACAAGGGCTCGGGTGTGCTCTGTCTCTTCCTTCTGAGATTTTTTAAGGAAAATAATATCGAATTAAGCCATGGACTGAGACTTATGCTTGGCTGTGCCGAGGAGACGGGAATGGCTGATTTTACCTATTATAAAGAGAAGCTTAACGGGACATTCCCCGAGGTCGGAATTGTGGCAGATGCGACATTTCCTGTGTGCTATGCACAGAAGGGCGGCTTCGACGCGACCTATGAAATCAGGGCAGGAAAAAATATCGTCGATTTCAGGGCGGGCAGTGTGAGAAATATCATTCCCGACAAGGCGGAGCTCATCGTGAGCGGGGTGGCACTTGATGAGGCAAAAGCAGTATTAGCCGGTATAGAGGACATAGAGGCTGCTGGAGAGGGTGAATATGTGAAGATAACCGGATACGGCAAAGCGGGACACGCGGCATTTCCGGTACCGGACGAGGACAATAACGCGATAGTAAAGCTTGCGCGGGCTGCGGCAATTCTCGAGGAAAAGACGGGTCTGGATTTAAACGGAGTAAAATTTATAGCTGAGAGCTTCTCCACACCGTTTGGTGACGGGCTCGGAGTCAATTATGAGGACGAGGAGTCGGGAGTGCTTACAAGCAACATCGGAGTGGTGAGTACGCAGCAGGGAAAAATCGTTATGGATATTGACATAAGATATCCTGTCACGGACAAGGCTGAGCGGATTAAAGAACAGCTCACCAAAAAGGCAGATGAGTATGGCGCGGTGCTCGCAAAGAGCAGCTGGTCACAGCCGTATTACATAGACCCGGAGGATAAGAAGGTGAAGGCGATGCTCGAGGCGTACCGTGAGGTCACGGGTGACTATTCCGAGCCGTATTCCATGGGTGGAGGAACCTACAGCAGGGTTGTGCCGAATGCCATAAGCTTCGGTCCCGGAATGACCAAGAGGCAGAAGCCGGATTTCCTGCCGGCAGGGCACGGCGGCGCACATGGACCTGATGAGGCGCTGAACATTGCGGACTGGCTCACGGGCTTTAAGATATATATTCAGTCGGTAATCAAGCTCGATAAAGTTTTATAATTTGAAATTATTAAAAACAGTCGGAAGGAGATAAAAGTATGAGCAGCAAGAAGGAAACAGTTATAAGAGCATTCAGAGGTGAGGCGGTTGACAGGATTCCGGTGGGATTCTGGAAACACTATATCAAGGATTTTGGCAAATTCAATGCGGGACTTGAGGATAAAGAGGTAATCGAGGAAAATCTCGCCGGGGCAAAGAAGTTCAAGGAGGAGTTTGACCCTGATTTCGTAAAGATAATGACTGACGGATATTTCTATATTCCGGTTGTTGGCGATACCTTGGACACCGTCGAGGTGGACGAGTCAAAGAAGGCTGCGTACATAGCTGATTTTGTGAAGCTGATAGAGGGCTACCGCGATATATACGGTGACGATACCTTCCTTGCCGTAAATATCTTTTCTCCGCTTGGCGTTGTACAGTCGGCAATTTCAGATGGCTTTGGCGACAACACACCGCGTATCCAGAATGCATTAAAGACCACACCTGAGAAGGTGCTCGCCGCAGTGAGCAGGGTGGCTGACGGAATTATCGATGTGATCAACGCCTCCGTGAAGCCGGGACTTGCCGACGGCATATATTTCAGCGTGAACACTCTCGGAAACACCATACCTGAGGACGAGTACAAGGCGTTCATCGCCCCTGCCGAGGAGAAGATAATCGCGGCAGCCAACAAGCTCTCGCAGGACAATATCCTCCATATCTGCGGTTATATGGGAAGCAGGAACAACTTAAATATTTTCAAGGACTACGATGTCGAGGTCATCAACTGGGCTGTGTACGCCGAGAATTTCGGGCTCAAGGAGGGCAAGCAGTTTTTCGGAAACAAGGCAGTGATCGGCGGCTTCGGAAACACCAAGAACGACATTCTCTATAAGGGCACCAAGGAGGAGATTGAGGCTGAGGTAAAGAAGATAATCGCCGATGTCGGAAGAGCCGGTGTCATAGTCGGCGCTGACTGCACGGTTCCGTCCGATATCGATATCGAGAGGCTCAAGTGGGTAAGGGACGCACTCAAATAGGAAAATAAAACAGAAGATATGTGATGGTTTCAGGCAGTCGCTTAGGCGGCTGCCTTTTTATATAATGGGATTAGATTGGCAAAACATGCTTTGTAGCTTTAATTGTGTATAACGTGTTATATTTATGCATATCGCGACTTTTGGGAGAAGCCTAGTTGTTCTTAGAACATCTTGCTTCGTACAATCGGAGCCGATGTGTATAAATATAACACGTTATACACTCACAGATTAAATCAGCATGTTTTGATACCCTAATCACAATAAAAAATTTTGTTAAGATTTCCTATTGTATAAAAATGCTTAATTGATTGCCAAGAAGGTTTAATGATGGTAAAATAGATTTATAAAAAACGTGGAAGGTGATGAATTGTGCGAAAATAAGCTCGAGGTTTATTTTCACACACGCAATTTGTTTCCGGGCGAAAACAAATTTGCTTCTATGGCAGATGGGAAATTCTCACCGCCTATTCACGACAGGTCGCTCAGAAAAGAGGAATTGCATGGACAAAAAATTATATGATTTGATGGACTGGCCTGAGATTGAAGCTGTAGTGTATTCGGAGTGCAGGCATCCGCTTGATATTTTAGGGCAGCATATTACACCTGACGGGCTGCTCTTTCAGGCGTTTAAGCCGGGGGCTGTGGGTGTGAAGGTGGTACTTACCGGAAAGAATAAAACTTATGATATGGAGCAGGTCGACGAGGCGGGATATTTTGCACTGCTCATACCTGGAAAGCGGCGTGTGGCGTATGAGCTGATTGTCGACTACGGAGATGGAAATTCACAGCAGCTTCCTGACACCTACAGCTTAAAGGTGCAGATACTTGAGTCGGAGCTTGAGCGCTTCAATGCGGGAATCAACTATGAACTGTATAATGTTCTCGGAGCACACCCTATGGAGGTTGACGGTGTGAAGGGAGTACATTTTGCTGTGTGGGCTCCGAATGCGTGGAGAGTCAGCGTTGTCGGCGATTTCAACAGTTGGGACGGAAGAACACACCAGATGCAGTTTATTGACAAGTACGGCGTGTACGAGCTGTTCATACCTGGTGTCAAGCCGCTCGACATCTACAAGTATGAGCTCAAATACAAGGGTGGCATGATAGGACTCAAGGCTGACCCTTACGCATTCTACAGTGAGCTGCGCCCGAACAATGCATCGATAGTTTATGATATTGAGAAATATGTGTGGACGGACGGCGACTGGCTCGAGAGCAGGGAGCTCAACAAGAATAAGCCGATGTCAATATATGAGCTGCATCTGGGCTCGTTTATGAAGCCTGATGACGGCAGGGAATTTTACAATTACAGGGAGCTGGCTCCGCTTGTGATAAAGTATGTGAAAGAGATGGGCTACACACATGTCGAGTTGATGCCGATTATGGAGCACCCGTTTGACGGCTCGTGGGGCTATCAGGTGACAGGCTATTATGCGCCGACGAGCAGATACGGAACTCCTGATGATTTCAGATATTTTGTCGACCTTCTGCACTGCTCGGGAATAGGCGTTATCTTGGACTGGGTTCCGGCGCATTTTCCTAAAGATGCGTTCGGACTGGCGAGATTTGACGGGACGGCGCTGTATGAGCATCTCGACCCGAGACAGGGCGAGCACCCTGAGTGGGGAACCTACATATATAATTACGGCAGACCGCAGGTACGCAATTTCCTCATAGCCAATGCGCTTTTCTGGGCTAAGGAGTACCATGCGGACGGTCTGAGAATGGACGCTGTTGCATCTATGCTCTATCTCGATTACGGCAAGAAGAACGGCGAGTGGATTGCCAACATGTACGGCGGAAACGAGAACCTCGAGGCTGTAGAGTTCTTCAAGCAGCTCAATGCGGTCTATAAAAAGAAAAATAAGGCCTCAATGCTTATCGCGGAGGAGTCGACGGCGTGGCCGATGGTTACGGGTGAGATTAAGGACGGCTCACTTGGCTTTGACTACAAGTGGAACATGGGCTGGATGAATGATTTCCTCGATTTTATGAGCGCTGACCCTCTCTTCAGAAAAGGTCGCTACGGCGAGCTCACCTTCAGCATGATATACGCTTACAGCGAAGATTTTATACTCGTAATTTCGCATGATGAGGTGGTACACGGGAAGGCTTCCATGATTAACAAGATGCCGGAGGCTGACCTCGACGAGAAGTTCTCCGACCTTCGTGCCGCTTACGGCTTCATGTACACGCACCCGGGCAAAAAGTTACTCTTTATGGGACAGGATTTCGGTCAGTTCAACGAGTGGTGGGAGGAGAAGAGCCTTGACTGGGACGAACTTTCAAAGGAGCGAAACCAGAAGCTCCACAGATATATGAAAGACCTGAACGCGCTGTACAGGAAGGAGCCTGCACTCTACGAGCTCGACTACAACCCGGACGGCTTCGAGTGGATTAACAATATCTCCGCCGACGAGTGCATTGTGTCGTATATCCGCAGGGCTAAGAACGGCGATGAGCTCCTCGTCGTTGTCAGCTTCACGCCTGTTCTTCGCGAGAAGTACAAGATAGGTGTTCCAAATGCGGGAGAGTACAAGGAAATCTTCAACAGCAATGCCAAGAAGTACGGCGGAACCGGCAAACTCAACTCGAGGGTCAAGGTATCCGAGGAGAGCGAGTGCGACAACCGCAAAAATTCAATACACATCACAATACCGCCTCTCGGAATATGCATTTTCAGGAGAGTGGAGGAAATTGTTGACGAGCAAAAGCCTGAAAATACAAAGAAAACAAAGAAGCAGCTTTAAGAAAAATTATAATTACGGAAGGGAACAGACTATGTTTTGGGAAAATACTTTGATTTCCAAAGCCTTGGATCAGATATCGGTTGCTGATAGTGCGGACGCAGTGACAGCAACAGTGTCACACTGGGACAAGATTTTGGACACGGTGATTGAATATGCCTTAAAATTCGGCAAAAATATTTTAATTTCTATTATTGTATATTTTATTGCGAGCAAGCTTATTAAATGGGTGTTAAAGCTCACGACAAAGGCTCTCAACAGGGGAAAGATTGAGCCGATAGTTGTAAAATTCATCTATTCAATTATTAAAGTCGGACTGTATGTCCTGCTGTTTATAGCGATTGTCTCGATACTCGGAATACCGACGACGACATTTGTAACCCTGTTCGGTACGGTAACGCTGTCAGTTGGTCTTGCACTTCAGGGAAGCCTTGCAAACTTCGCCGGCGGCGTACTTATACTCATATTCAAGCCTTTCAAGGTTGGCGACTATATCGTGGCGTGCGGCGATGAGGGAACGGTTGTCGGAATTGATGTTTTCTACACCAAGCTTGCGACGGTTGATAACAAGATGATAGTAATTCCTAACGGAACCCTTGCAAACTCAAGTGTCAAGAATGTGAGTGCGATGGACAAGCGCTGTGTCGATGTTCAGGTCGGCATAAGCTACGAGTCGGACATCGCCTCCGCAAAGAGTGTGCTCATGGGAATTATTGATAAGAATGAAAATGTTCTCAGGGACAACCCGATTAATGTGTTTGTGGCAAGCCTCGACGCGAGTCAGGTAACGCTCGAGACACGAGTATGGGTAAGTTCCGACAAATACTGGGAGACCAAGTGGGGTCTCACCGAGCAGTACAAGCTGGCACTCGATGCAGCGGGAATTGAGATACCGTTCAACCAGCTCAGTGTGACGATAAAGCAGTAGAAAATAATAAAAAATGAAAGATGGTTATAATTTATGAAAAAATTCAGGGCAATGGTTGGAACCTTTTTATGCCGGATATAAAGGGTTAAAAGCAGCACACAAATACCTTGCGTTTGGATCTCTGATATGTATGATTATGGCAGTTTATACGGGTCATAAAATGATTTATGACAATAAGAAATCAGGAAAACAGACGGAAGTGAAAGAGGTGGGAAAATAATATGTTAGAAACTGGAACAAAAGCACCGGACTTTGAATTGCCGGATCA
>CAMEEX010000084.1 GCA_945915235.1 uncultured Clostridia bacterium
AGTACACTGCCGGAGCTGTTGAGGCCAGTCGGTTCTTAGCGGCTGTATTTTAGCCGGGTATGTACCGCTACTGGCTTCAAGGAGTGCAAACGTGTCCGGAAGGGTACTAGTAAAATTACACAACGTCAAGTATTCATAATTTCACAATCACTTTAATAATACGGAGGTACCCTCACATGCTTCACACCACAGTTGAATTACGTCCTGACTACGCAAAGGCAGGCATATCACACAGCTCATCAGTGGCAAGGCTCACCACTTACATAATTGACCACCACAGCGATTTCCGCGGCGACAAGACACGCCCGCTGGTTCTCATCTGCCCGGGCGGCGGCTACACGCACCTCTCACCGCGCGAGGCTGAACCGATAGCGCTCAGAATGAATGCACACGGCTACAATGCCTGCATACTCTACTACAGTCTCGCACCGGATATGTACCCGTCACAGCTTCTTGAGGCTGCGATGGCTGTCGATTACATAAAAAAACATGCCGGCGAGTGGCATGTCAACACTGATAAATTATGCATCTGCGGTTTCTCGGCAGGCGCCCATGTCGCAGGAAGCCTCGGAACCATGTGGAAGGACGATGTAATAACGAAGGTTCTCGGCGGAAACAGCGAGGACTATAGACCTTCCTGCATGCTCCTTTGCTACCCTGTAATAACGGCAGGCGAGTTCGCCCACCGCGGCTCCTTCGACGCTCTTGTAGGCGGCGACGAGAAAATGTACGACACCGTGTCCCTCGAAAAGAGAGTAGACAAAGACACCGTACCGACCTTTATATGGCATACCTTTGAGGACGGCGCGGTGCCTGTTGAAAATTCCCTTCTCATGGCAGGTGCCCTGAGAAAATATAAAATTCCTTGCGAGCTGCACATCTTCGCAAAGGGCGGTCACGGACTTGCCCTTGCAACCGAGGAGACAGCCTGCCTCACAGGCCGTGAGATACAGCCTGAATGTGCATGCTGGCCTGAGCTGTTCGCTGCATGGTTTGATAATATGATATCAGGGTCAAAAGGTCAGAAGTCCGATGCAAGCTTGCTTGCGTGAGGATTTTTGACATTGTGACCCGCCAAAAACATGAGTAAGCAGCCATTTTTCAAAGAAAAATGTGCGAATTACGAATGTTTTTGAGAATTGCGGGAGCACGCAGTGCGGAGCAATTCGATATCATAGATATCGTAGATATCATAGAGGTCAAAATACCTTTTGACCTCAACATCATAATATGCAGCTCTAAGCAATCTGTTAATTATACGGTCTGATAATACGCAGCTTTAAGTTGTTCTAACGCCTGCTTGAGGGTCGCCCTCGGGCAGGCTATATTTAATCTGATGAATTGTCCACTTTCCTCCCCGAATATCCTTCCGAAATCCACCCAGAGCTTAGCCTTATCCTCTATAAAGCGCTCCAGCTCATCTACACTGAGCCCGAGCTGTGCACAGTCAAGCCATATAAGATATGTGCCCTGCGGCTCCACGAGCTTGAGCTTTGGCATATTTTCGGCTAGATACGCGCGCGTGAAGTCAAGATTGCCGGCGAGATATTTTTTTAACTCCTGATACCACTCGTCTCCATTTGAGTACACAGCCTGACAGGCAACAAGCCCCATCACATTAGGCTGTGAAAAGCCGAACGCCTCCAGCTCACCCTTGAATTTCTTCCTGATATCAGGGTTCGGGATAAAGATATTCGACACATGAAGCCCGGCGATATTGAAGGTCTTGCTCGGCGCGGTACACAATACCACGTTGTTCTCGAACTCTTCCCCGAGAGCCGGAAACATCGTGTGCTTATGCCCCTCATAGGTGAAATCGCAGTGTATCTCATCTGAGACCACAATTACCTTGTGCTTAAGACATATTTCGCCCATTCTTCTAAGCTCGTCCTCCGTCCACACACGTCCGACCGGATTGTGCGGACTGCACAGTATAAAGAGCTTCACCTTCTCATCGACTATCTTTTTCTCAAAATCGTCAAAATCAATGCTGTACTTTCCGTCACTGTAAACGAGCTGATTGTTCACGAGTTTTCTCTTGTTGAGCAAAATCGCCTCCGAGAAAGGATAGTACACCGGCTGCTGTATGAGCACACCGTCGCCCTCATCGGTCAGAGCCCTCACCGCCACGGATATGGCGACAACCACTCCCGGCGTGACGGTTATCCACTCTGGTCTGCCCTTCCAGCCAAAATGCGAGTAAAACCAGCCGATAACGCTGTCAAAGTACTCCTTCTTAGGGTCTGTGTATCCAAATATCCCATGTGATACTCTTTTTTTTATGTCGTCGAGTATATTTTCCGGCAGAGGAAAATCCATGTCCGCGACCCACATCGGAAGTAAATCCTCCCTGCCGCGCCTCTCAACCTGAAAATCATATTTAAGACAGCTCGTGCCACACCTGTCCGTCAGCTTATCAAAATCGTACATAGTTCCTCCAAAATAGAATTTAAAACACTTTTCTATGCAAATGCCCTCTCAAGGTCTGCGGTCAGATCCTCGATATCCTCAATTCCAACCGACAATCTGAGCAGGCTCTCCGTTATGCCGTTTCTTTCCTTGACCTCAACGGGAACGTCCGGGTGCGTCTGAAGCGTCGGATACGTCAGAAGCGTCTCCACGCCGCCAAGACTCTCCGCAAAGCTTATGAGTCTCACGCTGTTGAGCACCTTTATCGCGCTCTCCTTAGACTCCATCTCGAAGGATATCATGCTTCCGAAACCCCTCGCCTGCTTTTTCATAATGTCGTGTCCCGGGTGATCCTCGAAGCCCGGATAGTACACCTTTTTAACCTTAGGATTTGCCTTGAGCCACTGTGCGAGCTTCGCCGCATTCGCCTGCTGCCTCTCCATGCGGATACCGAGTGTCTTTATTCCGCGCAGCACAAGCCAGCTGTCAAAAGGAGACAGATTTGCTCCCGTGGTCTTTGACACATAGAGTATGCGCTCCGCAAGCTCCTCGTCCTTGACTACGACAAAGCCAGAGAGTGTATCATTGTGTCCGCAAAGGAACTTGGTTCCGCTGTGAATTACGATGTCCGCGCCGAGCTCAAGCGGGTTCTGGAGATAAGGCGATAAAAATGTGTTGTCGACAATAAGGAGTATTCCGTGCTTCTTCGTAATCTTCGCCACCTCCGCTATATCGGTGACATTCATCATAGGGTTAGTCGGTGTCTCAATATACACCGCTTTCGTCTCGGGACGTATGTATTTTTCCACGCTCTCCTTACTGGTATCGACATACTCAACCTCGTAACCGTTCTTCCTGGAAATATTGTCAAAAAGTCTCACGCTTCCCCCGTAGAGGTCGTCCCCCGCAATTATGTGAGCACCCTTCGCAAATATCTCCATCGTGACAGTTATAGCCGCCATACCTGTTGAAAATGCATACGCATGTGTTCCCTTCTCAAGTGATGCTACCACCTTCTCAAGCTGATTTCTTGTCGGATTGGAAAGACGGCTGTAATCGTAGCCGGAGCTGACACCCACCTGCGGGTGCTGAAATGTCGCGCTCTGGTAAATCGGATAGCTGAGCGCCCCGTAGTGCTTGTCATCTCCCTGTTCTCTTTCCTCTCCGTATATACATCGTGTGTTTATTCCGTAACTCATGGCAATGTCTCCTCTCAGATCTTTTTTATTTTTGAACTCATAACTGCATATCTGCCGTTATCTCATCTTCTGTCCGCGCTCTGTGCGCTGAAAGTTTATGTCTGAAAGTATAGCAAACCTATAGGAAAAGTGTTAATACGGTGATTTTATAGTGTGGTATAAGATAAATTTATATCAAATCACTTGTTATACTGCAATACAGCAGCCCAAATAATGATGAAAAACACCTTGTTTTCACACTGCACTGCCAAAATCTATTTGGAGGCTTCAAACTTCACCGTGATATCCGCGTTTGATGTGTTCAGCTTAAGCTTCGACTGACCCTTTCCCCCGGTGTATTTCGTTCCGTGTACATCGCTGCCAATCTTAATGCTGCCGTTGCTGGTTTTAAGCTCATAGTAATAGTCGCTGTCTTCGCCATAGAGCGATGCCTTTATGCTGCTGTTCGAGGTATGTGCCTCGAGCACTCCGTCAAAATACACTTCCTTTAAAGATATCTCGGCGTTGGTGGTCTTAAGGAGCGCCTCAACACCGCTCACCTCCTCGAGTGTAACCCTGCCGTTGCTTGTCTTTACACTTAGCTGATCCGCCTGCACGTTCGAGAGCTGTGCCGTTCCGTTGCTTGTCGATACTGTAAATTCCTCAGCCGTGATGCCCTCCACTCCTACATTGCTGTTCGTGGTCACCGCACTGAGCGTCTCCCCGCTCACATTTGAAAATGTTATGTTCGCATTCGTCGTGCCTGCGCTCACCTTTCCCGTGGCAGAGATATCCTCGATGACAATGTTTTCATTGGCGGTCGACACGTCTATGGACTCGCACTCGCCGTCTGGGATATATAATTTTATGTACTGCTCATCATCATTGAATAGATTGTAGATAAAGCTCAGTCTCGCGCCGTTCATGGAATTTTTAATGATGAGCTCATCACCTTCTACCCCGAACAGTATATTGTCATCATCATAGTTGTACAGCTTTACGTCCACACCGTATTTGCCGTTGTGGGAACTGTATATGTAGATTTTACAGTTGGCGGCATCGACAGTTACACTCTTAAACGCGTCATAGTCCATATCGTTAAACGAAAATTCCTTAAATTGCGCGTCCGAGATTATGCCCTTTCCCGTAAAATCAAAAACTATTCCGCTTCCGCCCATAACCTTTCCGATGGAGAACAGCGCTCCGCCCAGAAATATGCATACGACCGCAGTCAGCAATAACACCTTTTTTTTCATTGTATCCTCACTCCTTTTTCAGATATCCCATAAAATATATAAGCCAAGCTTTTAATTTTTCTTAAAAATCATCTTAAAAGCACTCGCAATTCCCTTTAAAATGTGCACTCCGAGGAAAAATGCGAGTATTCCGGCTCCGAGCATGAACAGACCGCCGCCGAGCACAATCAGACCGTCCGCAAGCGACTTGCCAAAAGCAACAAAGCCCGCTACCACGCTTGCAATTCCGGCTATCACACACGCCGCGAACACAATAAACACCGCAAATACAAAAACTACTACCACCAGCAGCAGGCTTAAAAGTATTGCCAGCCCCGCAAACGCCAACGGAGCCCATATCGGAGCAGTGCATGCGAGCGCGATTATTTTTCCGGGTGATTTTTTCTTTTTGGTGGTTTCCTCTTCCCATGAATAATCATAGGCTCCTGTGCTGTCTGAATGGCTGTAATTACCATTTCCGCTGTTTTGTGAATTATTGCCATACGCCTTTGCCGTATTCTGCGTACTTGTGTAATTTTCTGAGCTGTAGTTCTCACTATTCTGTGCTCCATTCCCGTTACACAGTCTCGCCGCGAGCTTCTCAGGCGCGCCAAGCTCCTCCATAGCCGCCTGCTCATCGCCCGAGTCAATAAAGTATTCCAGATAATACCTTATAACATCGTCCTTCTCATCATCTGTCATAGTCGTCAGATTGTCCCTCAAAATCTGAAGATACTCATCTCTCGTCATCTTTTTTCCCTCCCATAATGCTGTCTATAATATTCTTATACTCCTCCCATTCGAGCCTGTATGCCGCAAGCCTCTCACGCCCTGCCTCGGTTATCGAATAGTATCTTCTGTTCCTTCCATTGTACGGCATATCATACACCGTAACCGACTCGTCCTTCTGCAATCGCCTGAGCACCGGGTACAGTGTGGACTCGGATATCTTCATAAGCTCCTTTATCCTCTGCGTCAGCTCGTAGCCGTACACGTCGGACTGCTCCAACACCGACAACACGCAGGCGTCCAAAAGCGACGCACTTACCTGAAAAGCCATGGCTGCCCTCCTTTCAAAACCGGTTAAAGTCTTATCGTGCAGGCACGAACAACTTTTGACCATCTGCCTCTGGCATTTTATAATATTATTTCTTTTTCAATACTATACGACGTATAATATTATATGTCAATATGCTTTATTACAGATTTTGTCATGCGGCTTTGAACCAGCCCCCCTGTCCCAGACTATTCAAGCAAAAAATTCATCTTTTTCATATCCTATTATGATATAATCATTATATGATGTTGAGGTCAAAAGGTATTTTGACCTCTATGATATCAATGATATCGAATTGCTCCGCACTGCGTGCTCCCACAATTCTCAAAAACATTCGTAATTCGCACATTTTTCTTTGAAAAATGGCTGCTTACTCATGTTTTTGGCGGGTCACAATGTCAAAAATCCTCACGCAAGCAAGCTTGCATCGGACTTCTGACCTTTTGACCCTGATATCATTATATTAACTTCAAAATTTTCTTTTCGTGGAGGCAGTCTTAAGATGAATGATATAAAATGGATATTTTTTGACCTTGGTTCAACATTGGTCGACGAAAGTGCAGTTTATGAAAGCAGATGTAATTATGCAGTCAAACGGGCAGGTATAAGCCTTGATGAATTTATGAAAAAAGTGTATAAGGCAGCCGTGACAAGCCCTACGCCAATCAAATCGGCTGCACAGTATTATAATGTTATCCTTCCGGAATGGGACAATAGCTTGGAAAAACTCTTCACCGCGACAGAAAATGTTGTTGAGCAGTTATCGCACAGATACAAATTAGGAATAATTGCAAATCAGACGCCGGGCACACAGGAACGAATTGATAACTGGGGCATTGGAAAATATTTTGATGTTGTAGTAGCTTCCGCCGAAGTCGGATATGCCAAACCTGAGCAGGCTATTTTTAATATAGCACTCAAAAAAGCAGATTGCGCCCCAGAGAATGCCATAATGATTGGCGATAGACTTGACAATGATATTGCTCCTGCAAAACAGCTCGGCATGAAAACTATCTGGGTGCGGCAGGAATTGGCAAAATATCAAAATATTGATAACGAAAATAAGCGTCCCGACTATGCAGTCGATGATATCGCTGATATATTGAATATTTTAATATAATATTTCAAAATTATAGTTGCCGGCAACACTAAAAAACAGCAATTTCTCCTCACATGGAAAAATTGCTGTTTTCATATTATCTAATCACGCTTGGACACAGAATCGCACCCCTGTCCCAGACGAACTAGCAGTCTAAGAATTTCTCCTCACCAAACGCTTCGGATATCGCAGCTCCCGGTGCAACCATCGGGAATACCTTGTCGTCCTTCTCGATGTGACAGTCGAGCAGGCATGGAATGTTGAGCGCGATGGCGTCCTTTATCGCTGCCTCGAACTCCTCGCAGGTCGTAACCTTGTAGCCCTTGGCACCCATAGCCTCGGCAAGCTTTACAAAATCCACCTGATCGTCAAGAACTGTAGCTGAATATCTCTGTCCGTAGAAAAGCGTCTGCCACTGGCGAACCATTCCGAGAACGTGGTTATTTACAACAACCTCGATGACAGGGATATTGTATCTTGTCGCCGTCGCAATCTCGTTCATGTTCATGCGGAAGCAGCCGTCACCCGCAATATTGATGACCGTCTTATCCCTACGTCCCCACTTAGCTCCGATGCTCGCTCCGAGACCATAACCCATCGTTCCGAGACCACCCGAGGTGAGAAGCTGTCTAGGCTCCTTGTACTTGTAGAACTGGGCAGCCCACATCTGGTGCTGTCCAACCTCTGTCGTGATGATTGCATCTCCCTTTGTGACCTCATAGATTTTCTCCATGATGTAAGGTCCTGTGAGTTTATCAGTATGATATGTAAGCGGATATTTCTTCGCGAGTCCCTCGACATAAGTTACCCACTCGTCATGGTTCTGCTGTGGGAGCTTATCGTTTACACGCTTTAATACCTCCCTGACGTCTCCTATAACGCTCGCGTCGACCTTGACATTCTTGTTAATCTCCGCAGGATCAATATCAAACTGTACAATCTTGGCATTTGTAGCAAACTTCTTGGCATTTCCGGTTACACGGTCAGAAAATCTTGCGCCGACAACCACGAGAAGGTCGCACTCCGACACACCGAAGTTAGCAGCCTTGGTGCCGTGCATTCCCAACATTCCCATGTAGAGAGGGTCTGTGCCGTTAAATGCTCCCTTACCCATAAGAGAGTCTGTGACAGGTGCGTGAAGCTTCTTAACGAACTCGGCAAGCTCCTTATCAGCTCCCGAGATAACCGCACCGCCGCCCACGAAAACAAAAGGCTTCTTCGCCTGCGCTATCATCTCAACAGCCTTGTCAACAGCCTCCTCGGTTATCGTGTCGGTGACACGCTCAATCGTTTCCGGCTTCTTATACTCATACTCTGCCATGGCTGCCGTAGCGTCCTTCGTGATATCGATAAGCACAGGACCCGGTCTGCCGGATGCCGCTATCTTAAATGCGCTTCTTACAACATCTGCAAGCTTATGTACATCCTTTACGATAAAATTATGCTTGGTTATAGGCATCGTGACACCTGTTATGTCAATCTCCTGAAATGAATCCTTGCCGAGAAGTGAAACGCCTACATTGCAGGTAACTGCCACAATAGGCACCGAATCCATATATGCCGTCGCAATACCTGTCACAAGATTGGTAGCTCCCGGACCTGATGTTGCAAAGCACACGCCGACCTTCCCCGTGGCTCTCGCATATCCGTCCGCAGCATGTGAAGCTCCCTGCTCATGTGATGTAAGAATATGTGTAATCTTATCTGAATTTTTATATAATTCATCATATACATTGAGTATGGCGCCGCCCGGATAACCGAACACCGTGTCAACACCCTGCTCCTTCAAACACTCAATCAAAATCTGTGAACCGTTTAACTGCATCTATGAATCCTCCCAAATATTTATTTCTCAAGTACTGCACCCTTGCAGGAATCTGAAACCATCTTAGCGTATCTTGCAAGGTAGCCTGTTGTAACCTTAGGCTCTCTAGGCTGCCATTTAGCCTTCCTAGCCGCAAGCTCCTCGTCGGATACGGCGAGTTCAAGCTTATTCTCAGGAATGTTAATCTTAATCAAATCTCCCTCTTCGACAAGAGCAATAGGTCCGCCGACCGCAGCCTCCGGGCACACATGTCCGATTGATGCTCCTCTTGAAGCTCCCGAGAAACGTCCGTCCGTGATGAGTGCCACGCTTGAGCCAAGTCCCATTCCTGCGATTGCAGAGGTAGGATTGAGCATCTCACGCATACCAGGTCCGCCCTTAGGTCCCTCGTATCTGATTACGACGACATCTCCGGCGACAATCTTTCCGCCCTTGATTGCCGCAATCGCGTCCTCCTCACAGTCGAACACTCTCGCCGGTCCCTCGTGAACCATCATCTCAGGGACAACTGCGGAACGCTTTACAACACATGAGTCAGGTGCAAGATTTCCCTTGAGAACCGCTATACCGCCTGTCGTGCTGTAAGGATTGTCTATAGGTCTGATGACGTCTGTGTTCATATTCTCACAGCCCTCAATATTCTCCGCCATCGTCTTTCCTGTTACAGTTAAAACGTCAGTGTTTAAAAGATTTTTCTTGTTAAGCTCGTTCATAACGGCATATACGCCGCCCGCCTCATTGAGCTCCTCGATATATGTATGACCTGCCGGAGCGAGGTGGCAGAGGTTAGGAGTCCTTGCGCTTATCTCGTTGGCGATATCCACATTGAGCTCCACGCCTGCTTCCCTTGCAATAGCCGGAAGATGAAGCATGCTGTTCGTCGAGCAGCCAAGTGCCATGTCAACCGTGAGCGCATTCATAAATGCCTTCTCTGTCATGATGTCTCTCGGCTTGATATCCTTCTTAACCAGCTCCATAATCTGCATGCCCGCATGTTTTGCAAGCTTAATTCTCTCGGAATATACTGCCGGAATGGTTCCGTTTCCGCGAAGTCCCATTCCAAGCGCCTCTGTAAGGCAGTTCATGGAGTTGGCTGTGTACATACCTGAACATGAGCCGCATGTAGGACAGGTCTTTGCCTCGTACTCCTTTAACTGCTCCTCGGTAATCTTGCCCGCCGCATAGGCGCCGACAGCCTCGAACATACTCGAAAGACTGGTCTTGCAGCCTGCCACCTTACCTGCGAGCATCGGACCGCCGCTGACAAATATCGTAGGAATATTCACTCTCGCCGCAGCCATCAAAAGACCCGGCACATTCTTATCACAGTTAGGAATCATGACAAGTCCGTCAAACTGATGTGCAAGTGCCATACACTCTGTGGAGTCCGCAATCAGGTCTCTCGTCACGAGTGAGTACTTCATTCCGGTATGTCCCATCGCAATACCATCGCACACTGCGATAGCCGGGAACACTCTCGGTGTACCGCCTGCCATTGCAACGCCGAGCTTGACAGCCTCGACCAATTTATCAATATTCATATGACCCGGGACAATCTCATTGTAGGAGCTGACAATACCGATAAGTGGTCTGTTCATCTCCTCCTCCGTAAGTCCCAGCGCATTAAACAGGGAACGATGTGGGGCCTGCTGTGTTCCCTTGAAAACTGCATCACTTCTCATAATAATTCTCCATTCCGCAGACGTTTCGTAAAAATATATTTATGAGTGCTATCCTGTTATCTGTGATGCCTGCGATACAGATAACATATTGATTTATTATATCATACTTTCGGACTTTAATCTAGTGAATTTTTCAAATATAGCAATAAATTACTATACTCGCTCCGCGATAAGATCGCCCATCTGTGTAGTGCTCACCTGCTTCATGCCCTCAGCCATGATATCGACCGTTCTGTAGCCATCTGCGATAACGCTCTTGACCGCAGCCTCAACAGCATCTGCCTCCTTGTCGAGGTCGAAGGAATAACGAAGCATCATGGCAGCCGAGAGGATTGTCGCGATAGGGTTTGCCTTGTCCTGACCTGCTATGTCAGGTGCCGCACCGTGGCTAGGCTCGTAAAGTCCAAGCTTGCCTGCGCCAAGGCTTGCCGATGACAACATTCCGATGGAGCCCGTTATCATGCTCGCCTCGTCGGAGAGGATATCGCCGAACATGTTCTCTGTGAGAACCACATCGAACTGCGCCGGGTTCTTTACAAGCTGCATCGCACAGTTGTCGACGAGCATATCCTCGACCTTTACCTCAGGGTAGTCCTTGGATACCTCTGCTACGATTTTTCTCCAAAGTCTTGAGGTGTCAAGGACGTTTGCCTTGTCAACACTTATAATGTGCTTATTTCTCTTCATCGCAATCTCGAAAGCCTTGATTGCAATTCTTCTTATCTCATTCTCATCGTACTTGAGCGTGTCAACCGCCGTCACAACCCCGTCAACTTCCTTCGTGCTTCTCTCGCCGAAGTAGAGACCGCCCGTGAGCTCCCTGACGATAATCATGTCAAAGCCCTTGTCGGCAACCTCCTCCTTTAACGGACATGCACCCTTCAGCTCGCTGTACAGATATGCAGGCCTTAAATTTGCAAAGAGCTCAAGTCCCTTTCTTATCGCGAGAAGTCCCGCCTCCGGTCTCTTGTTAGGAGGAAGCTCATACCAGCTGTCCACTCCGACCCTTCCGCCAACGGCTCCTAAAAGAACCGCGTCAGATGCCTTTGCCGTTGCGAGCGCCTCCTCCGTGAGAGGAACACCGTATGCATCTATCGAGCAGCCACCCATAAGCACTTCCTTATATGTAAATCTGTGTCCATATTTTTCTGCCACCCTGTCGAGAACCTTTCTTGCCTCACGCACAATCTCAGGTCCGATTCCGTCTCCCGGAATAAGTGTAACATTAAATTCCATAACATACCTCCAAATCACTGCCGCGCTTATGTGTCCGGCTGTCTATTTTGCTTTTCTAATTATGGTACATCAACTTTTTTTTATTTTCAAGTTACGATTATAACATATATCACATTAAAATACATCAACTTTTATGTACTATTTTTACGCGGATACGAATTTTTTAACAAGAAAGAATTCTGCTGTGCAGAATTCTCCGCCTGCGGCGGGTCGCCTAAGCGACATAATTCAATTCCGACGCAGTGCGTTCCTGCCCGGAGGGCTTTTTATATAATAGGGAATTTCAACGAAATTTCCTATTATATAAAAAATACACCATCAGGCGCGTCATCTGTCCGCACCGAATGGTGTATCATCTTAATCATATTAACATGTCCAATATCAATAGCTATTACATATCAATAGCAATATCTATTGCGATAAGCAATTACTTCTCAGGCTTCTCAACCTGAACAATAGCTGTCTTCTGCATAGGGATACGGCAGTTCTTG